>JBIIZX010000258.1:0-5357 GCA_044346055.1 Burkholderiaceae bacterium
CGGCTGGCCGTCAGCAGTGTTGGCAGCACGCAGCCGAACGACACGCTCGCCATGGTCTGGGACGACGCCCTCAACCTGCTGCTGCAGTTCGTCGAGGAGCCCGCCGCCTACAAGCCGCTGCTGCAGGAAGTGGTCGATCGTGCAGAGAAGCTCGCCGGCAGCATGGAACACATGGACAGCAGCGCAAATGCGACCGCGGCGCGCCAAGCCATCGGCTGGATGCGACGCGCGGTGCCGCGCTCGGCCAAGGACAGCTTCCTGCGCGAATTTCTGCTGTGGACGTGGTCGCGCGCGCTGGCGCGCGCAATGGCCGATGCGCGCGTGGCCGAGACGCTTACGCCGCGCTACCTGAAGGTCGCGCGCACGGCGGCATGGAGCGTGCAGCCGATGCACACCGACGCGCAGCGCAGTCATCTGAAGCGCGCGATTCCCGAGTTGCTGCGCACGCTCAAGGAAGGCATGCGGCTGATCAAGCTCGACAGCGCCGCCGAGCTGGCGTTCCTGTCGCGCCTGATGGAGGCGCACCGGCGCGCCCTCGGCCTGGGGCAGGAAGCCCCACCCGTGGACCGCAGCGCTGGCGCGACTCGCAGCGCGCAGCCCGTGGCCGATCAGCTCGACTTCGACACGCCGCAGGAAGGCGAGCACTACCTGCTGCGCGCGGGTACTGGCTTGTTGCGCCTGAAGCTGCAGACCAAGGGCACCGACGAGCGGCCGTCGCTGTTCGTGGGAGACGACGGCACACGGCCGCTGCTGCTTGCCGCCGACTCGATCACCCTGCTGCTGCGCGACGGCACCCTGCGCCGCTGCACAGCGGCCGCCAATGAAGCGCCGGTGGCGCCGGACGAGCGCGAGGACCTGCAAGCGCGCGAGGCCGAAGCCACGGCGCGCCTGCGCGCGCTATTGACCCAGGCGCGGACCGCGGCGCGGTAGCGAGCCTGCAGCGCTCGAAGGGGTCCCTGCCCCGGCAAGCGCTCACTGGGGCAGGACAAGCCGCCACCGCGGCGCCATCTGTGCGGAAATTGAGACACGCATGCGACGCAAGTCGCGCATCGCTTGCCTCGCGCCGCCCTTTCACAAACAGTGGCACTGCGCCAGGGCAAAGGGCTGCGCTTCAATCTGCTTGATCCTGCTTGATCCGCCTGCTGTTCAGTCCTGCCGATTCCTGCCTGCGCTTTAGATTTGCCGCCTTGCCCATGCCAACCCCTCCGCTACTTGCCGACGCTTCAAGGCCGCCCGCCGGTGGCGAGGGCGAGCACCTCGACAGCGAGGCTGCGCGGCTAGTCATCGAGCATGGCGCGCGCTGGCAGCGCGCCGGCCAGCACAGCGTGCTGCTGGCGCTTGCCGCGCCGCTGCTGTGGCTGCTGCTGAGCGCACATGCGGCGCACTATGCGCTGTCGCTGCTGCTGCCGGACCCGGCACACGGCGGGGCGGCCGACATCAACGCGCTCGCCGCACCCGCGGCCCTGGCGGCACTGGTCTGCCTGGCCGGCATCGTCGCCTTGCAGTTCACCCGCGCCTTGCAGCAGCGGCGCGGCACGGAGGCGGCCATCGCACACGCCGCGCTGCTGGCGGCCGGCTTGGCGAGCGCTCTGGCGGTTCAGGCCGGCCCTGCATCGCTCGCGCTGCTTGCGCTCTTTGTCGGTGTGGTCAGTGCCAGCGTGGCGCACCCCTTGCGGCTGTTGCTGGTCGGTGCTGCCTGGGTGTTGGGTTCGCTGCTGCTGTGGCGGGCGGGTGCCACCGCTGCGCTCGCCACGCTGCAGCTGCTGCTGGTAGCTGCGGTGGTGCTTGGCAGCTGGCTCGCGCGCCGCCTTGATGCGACGCTGGCACGGCGCAACCTGCGCTTCTGGCAGACGCGGCTCGCGCGGCGGCGCCTGCGCGCGCTGGCCACGGGGCGTGCCCGGTATATCGCGGCCGCCAGTCACGACCTGCGCCAGCCGCTGCATGCCATGGCGTTCCTGGCGCGCGCACTGCTCGACCGCTTTGCCGCGGATCGCGAGATGACGGTCGTGCTGCGCCGGCTCGAGCAGGCCACCACCGCCACCGACCAGATGTTCCGTGACCTGCTGCAGCTCACCCAGCTCGACAGCAGCAGCATCGCGCTGCGCATGAGCGACGTGCCGCTGGCCACGCTCTTTGAGTCGCTGCAGTCGACCCACACGCCAGTGGCGAGCAGGAAGGGGCTGGTGCTGCAGTTCTACAAGACAGACGCCGTGGTGCGCAGCGACCCGGTGGCGCTGCTGCGCATCCTCAACAACCTCGTGTCCAACGCCATTCGCTACACCGACCGTGGCAGCGTGGAGGTGCGCGCCAGTCGCAACGGCTTCAATGTGCAGGTGCGCGTGCGCGACACCGGGCCGGGCATCGCGGCGGCCGACCAGCAGGTGATCTTCGAGGAGTTTCGCCAGCTCTCGGGCGGGCGCGGCGGCACCGGGCTGGGACTGGCCATCGCGCGCCGCCTGGCGCTGGCGCTGGGCCACGCGATCACGCTGGAGTCCGCGCCCGGCAAGGGCAGTGTGTTCAGCCTGAGCGTGGCCACGGCCGAGCGCAACAGCGAGACAGCGAATGTCGGCGCGCTGACGGCGCCGGCACCGGACAAGCTCATCCTGTTTGTCGAGAACGACGAGGACGTGCGCAAGGCCGTGCGGCCGGTGATGGAAAGCTGGGGCTACAGCGTGATCGATGCGCCCAATGGCGTGGAGGCCGAGGAACGCCTGTCTGCCTTGATGACGGTGCCGGAGGTGATGATCGTCGACCAGGACCTGGGCGGCGGCGAAGTGGCCGATGATGTGGTGCGCCGCATCCGGCAGGCCTATGGCGCGGCCATTCCGTCGCTGGTGGTGACCGGCAATCTGAACACGCAGGCGCTCGGCGAGCGGCTGTCCACGCTGCACAAGCCGGTCGATCCGGAGGAACTGCGCAAGGCCGTGGAGAGCGCCAGGCGCTCGGCGCGCCAGACATCGAAAACGCCGCAGACACCCAAGACGCCGCGATGAACATCCTCATCATCGATGATCACCCGCTGATTCGTTTTGGCCTGGAGTCCGCGTTGGAGCGGCTGCTGACGGGCTCGCGCATCAGTGCCGCCGCCTCGGCGACCGAGGCACTGGCTGCACTGAACCGCCCTCCGCGCCCCGACGTGATCCTGCTCGATCTGCGGCTGCCGACGCTGGCCGATGGCATCGGCCTGCTGCGCCAGCTGCGCGTGATCGCCAGCACGGCCGCGGTACTCATCGTCTCGGGCGAGGAGTCACCGGACCTGGTACCACTGGTGCGCGCCGAGGGCGCGCGCGGCTTCATCTCCAAGAGCGACGGTGCCGACAAGCTGGTAGCGGCAATCCAGGCAGCGCTGGCGCAGCCCGGTGAATTTCAGTGCAGCGAGGGCCTGCGCGGTGCCGCCGCGCGCGGCGCCGCGGCACCGCCCTGCCCCGCGCTGATTCCGCGTGTGTGGCAGGTCTATGCGCTGGTGGCCAGCGGCAAACCAAACAAGCTGATCGCGCGCGAGCTCGACATCTCCGAGGGCGCGGTCAAGAACTACGTGACCCGCATCCTGGACGCCACCGGCAGCGCCAACCGTGGCGAGGCAATTCTCAAGTACGCCGAGCACATCGAGCGCTGGCGCGTCGATCCGGCCTATCGCGGCTAGCAAGCAGCGGCACACGCAGCGGTACGCGCGGCCACAGCAAGGCGGGGCTTGCCTAGTCTGCAATTTGTGCTGCGATACAAGTTGCTATGCAGGCCACAGTGAAGGCTGCAATGAGGGACGCAATGTAGGCTGCAGTTTAGGCTGCAATGAGTGCTGGCCTGAGTGCTGCAATGAATGCCATACGTCGCTGATGCCGATCAAGTGCTGCCGTCGGCGCTAGAGCAGGCAGGCTGCCAAACTGGCTGAGTTTGTCGCACTCGCCACCCGCCGTTTCCGCCATGCCCGTTCGACCTGCCGCACCGCGCCTTGCGCATGCCAAAGCGACCCAGCAACGCGCCGCGCTCTGGCTCGGGCTGTACCTGGCCGCCGCGACGCTGCCGCTGTTCGCGCTGCTGCCTGCGACGCGCGACGTTGCAGATGGCGGCGCTGCAGGCGCCGGCTTCGCGTGGGACTTCGCGATGGCGCTGGGCTACGCCGGCGCTGCAATGCTCGGCGTGCAGTTCGCCCTGACGGCGCGCTTCAAGCGGGCGACGGCGCCGTTCGGCATCGACATCGTCTACTACCTTCACCGTTATCTCGCCTTGGCGGCGCTGCTGATCGTGCTGGCCCACGTGCTGCTGGTCTACGCGACGGTGCCGGCCATGGCGGGCAGCGTCGATCCACGCCGCGCGCCGCTGCACATGAGCGCTGGCCGCATGGCCTTGCTGGCTTTCGTGCTGCTGGTTGCCCTGTCCCTGGCACGCAAGGTAGTGCGGCTGCCTTATGAGGGGTGGCGCATGTCGCACGCCGCGCTTGCCACGCTTGGCTTCGCGCTCGCGCTGGCGCACCTGCTGGGCGCCGGGCGCTACCTGGATCAGCCGTGGAAGCAGGCGCTCTGGCTCGGCTACGGTGGGTTCTGGCTCGCGCTGATTGTGTTCGTGCGGCTCGGCCGGCCCTGGCAGCTGGCGCACCGGCCGTGGCATGTCCAGGCAGTGCGCGCCGAGCGCGGACGCGTCACCACACTGGTGCTGGAGCCGCCGCCAGGCCACAGCCTCGACTTCGCACCGGGCCAGTTCGTTTGGCTGTCACTGGCGCACTCACCCTGGCGCATGCAGGAGCATCCGTTCTCCATCGCCTCCAGCCCGCTGGCAGGGCCGCAGATCGAGCTGTCGATCAAGGCACTGGGCGACTTCACCGCCACGCTGGGCGGCGTGCCGCCGGGCACCCGCGCCTGGGTCGACGGGCCGTATGGCAACTTCAGCATCGACCAGCACAGCACGGCAGCGGGCTACGTCTTCATTGCCGGCGGCATTGGCATTGCACCCATCCTGTCGATGCTGCGCACACTGGCACTGCGCGGTGATGAGCGGCCGTTGCTGCTCATCTACTGCAACCGGGTGTGGGAGCGGGTGGCGTTTCGCGAGGAGCTCGATGCACTGCAAGGCCGGCTGCACTTGGCCATCGTCCACGTGCTGCAGGAACCACCGGCGGCGCCGCCGCAGTGGCCAGGCGCGCAGTGGGCGGGCGAACAGCGGGCGGGCGAACAGCGGGCGGGCGAACAGCGGACAGGCGAGCAGTGGGCAGGCAACCGCTGTGCGATCGAAATCGGCCTAGCCCGGATGTTTCACCAGTCACTGTTGTATGGGCCTGGTGGAGCAAGTGACCGTGCCATTTGGGCGTTTCTGATGGTGTAACCGGTGCATTGATGCGCTGCTGAGTCTGGGTGTCAGCCGCG
>JBIIZX010000259.1:0-5340 GCA_044346055.1 Burkholderiaceae bacterium
GCTCTCGCTGAAGAGCACGACGTCAAAGCGGCCGACACTGTGCGTATCCACATCCTCGAAGCGCGCCGTCACCACCTGCGTGCCCGCGAAGCCGTGCTCCTGCAGGCGCTGCAGCACGTCCGCGTTGAGCGAGACCGATGGCGACAGTCCCACCGCGTCATAGCCGTGCTGTCGCAACTGCACCAGCAGGCGGCCGCTGCCGCAGCCCACGTCGAACACGCGCTGGGGTCGCGGTGGCCCGGCAATCACCTGCAGCAGCATGTCGCTGTAGTTCTGCTGGGCCTGGGTGATATTGGGCAGCTTGACCTCGAGGCCGGGCGACCACAGGCCGTAGTGCAGGTCGTCGACCCCGAGGAGCTGGCGCGTCAGCACGAGGCCGAGTTCGCGTGAATCCTTGACGGTGCGCACGGCGTGGCGCGGGTTAAGGCTGCCTTGCGATGTGTCCACGGTGGTCCGATGAAGAAATGCCGACGTACTTATACTGACAATTGCTCCGCAGGGCGAGTGGGGGCATCCGCATCCGTCGATCTGCGCCAACCAGTCCCCCAATGAACCTCCAACAGTTCAAGTTCCTGCGCGAAGCGGCGCGGCAGAAGTTCAACATCACCGCCGCCGCGCGCGCCCTGCACACCTCGCAGCCCGGCGTCTCCAAAGCGATCATCGAGTTGGAGGATGAGCTCGGCGTGTCGATCTTTGCGCGCAGCGGCAAGCGCATCCTCGGACTCACGCCACCGGGGCAGCAGGTGCTGCTGGCGGCTGAAAAGATCATGCAGGAGGTCGACAACCTCAAGAAGTTGTCGCGCGACTACACCGGCGCACCCTCGGGCACCTTGCGGGTGGCGACCACACATACGCAGGCGCGCTATGTGTTGCCGCAAGTGGTGCGGCAGTTCGCGGCCAAGTACCCGCAGGTGCGATTGAAGCTGCTGCAGGCTGATCCTCTGCAGATCGTGCAGATGCTCAACAACGGCCAGGCCGATGTCGGTGTCGCCACCGAATCGCTGGCCGACGCACCCGGCCTGCGCTCGATCAAGGTGTACGACTGGCAGCACGCGGCCATCGTGCCGCCACAGCATGCGCTGGCCAAGTTCCAACTGAACCCCGGCAAGCTCACGCTCAAGGACCTGGCGCGCAATCCCCTGGTGACCTACGAGTCGCACTTTGCGGGGCGCTCGAAAATCGATGCCGCCTTTGCCGCCGTCAGCATCGAACCGAGCATCGTGCTCGAAGCCATCGATGCCGACGTCATCAAGACCTATGTACAGGTCGGGCTCGGCGTCGGCATCGTCGCTGCCGTGGCGGTGGATCCGCAGCGCGACAATCTCGTCATGCTGCCATGTGGACACCTGTTTGGCACCAACACCACCCGCCTGGCGGTCAAGCACGGCGCCTACCTGCGCGGCTTCGTCTACAGCTTCATCGAGCTCCTGGCCCCGGGCTGGGACAAGCGCCGGCTGGACGAGGCGTTTGGGTGATTCGGGCTTCAGTATTGAGGATTGAGGATTGAGGATTGAGCGCCGGGGGGAAGGTTGCGACTTCCGACTCGGAACTCTCGACCCCCTACTGCCAACGAGTAACGCCCGGGACTAGACTGGGCGGGTCGAGATGAGGCTGTTGAGGTTCGCATGAATACTGCCGTTGCCCAGACCGAAGTCCAGCCCGAAGTCCAGCATGCCGCCGGCGCCACCGTGCCCATCAACGGACTGCACCACTTCGCCTATCGCTGCAAGGACGCGGAGGAGACGCGCCAGTTCTACGAGGACGTCCTCGGCCTGCCGCTGTGGCACATCATCCAGAGCGACTACGTGCCGTCGACCGGCGAGTACTGCCCGTACACGCACATCTTCTTCCGCATGACCGATGGCTCGTGCATCGCGTTCTTCGATCTGGGCGATGACGTGGCTTGTGCGCCGTCGCCCAACACGCCGGCCTGGGTCAATCACCTGGCGCTGCGTGTCGACAGCGTGGCGCAGCTCGATGCCATCAAGGCGCGGCTCGAGCAGCGCAGCGTCGAGGTGGTGGGCGTGACCGACCACCACATCTTCAAGTCGATCTACTTCTTCGATCCCAACGGCATCCGGCTGGAGCTCTCGGCGCAGCTTGCCTCCGAGATGCAGATGCTCGAGGAGAGCAAGAGCGTGCACGCCCGGCTTGCGGAGTGGACGCAGCGCAAAAACGAGTGGCGCAAGCAGCGCGCGGCCGGCAGCGGCGCGCCGGTGCTCAAGCCGCAGCAGAACGACCGCCCGGAAGTGGCCGCGCGGGCCGCAGCACCGCGCTAGAGCCCCGCTAGAGCCCCGCTAGAGCCGCGCTACAGCCGGGCGAGACGCCGACGGCCATCGCCGCGGCACTCGCGAGCACCACGCTCCCGACTCCCGACCCCTGACTCCTGACTCAAGAACCAACGTGAACATCTGCATCGTCGGCGCCGGTGGCATTGGCGCAACCATCGGTGGCCGGCTCGCCCGTGCTGGCCAGCGCGTGAGCCTGATCGCGCGCGGGGCGCATCTGCAGGCGCTGCGCGAGCATGGCTTGCGGCTGGTCGATCACGTGGACCAGCGCGACGACCGGCTGGCGCTGCCCGCGCACGACGATACGGCTCGCCTGGCAGCCGAGCAGGGCGTGCAGGACGTGATCGTCATCGCGCTCAAGGCGCACGCCATCGGCCCCATGCTGCCGCTGCTCGCGCCGCTGTTGCATGCGCAGACGGTGGTGGTGCCGGCCATCAACGGTCTGCCGTGGTGGTACTTCCACAAGGAGGGCGGGTCGCTGGACGGCCAGCCGGTTGCTGCGCTGGATCGCGATGGCAGCATGTTCGCTGCGCTCGACTGCGCGCATGTGCTGGGCTGCGTGGTGCACGTGGCCGCCGAGCAGCGCGCGCCCGGCGAGGTGCATCACACGGGAGGGCGCCGCCTCATCCTTGGCGAGCCCGACCGCAGCCAGAGCGAGCGGCTGCTGCGCTTGTGTGCGGTGCTTGGCGAAGCCGGCTTCGATGCCGTGGCGGCCGAAGACATTCGCCGTGATGTCTGGTGGAAGCTCATTGGCAACCTGTCGTTCAACCCGGTGGCCGCACTGACCGGCTACCTGATGAACCAGATCATTGCCGACGCTGGTGCGCTCGATGTGATTCGCGCCGTGATGCACGAGGGCATGGCGGTAGCCGCGCACTACGGCCATCCGATAGCGATGACGTCCGATCAGCGCATCGACGTGGCGCGCCAGTTGGGTGCCGCCAAGATCTCGATGCTGCAGGACATCGAAAGCCGGCGCCGGCTCGAGCTCGACGCAATCGTCGGCAGCGTGATCGAGCTGGCCGAGCGCGCCGGCATCGCCGTGCCCACCACGCGCGTGCTGCACGGCCTCACGCAGGCACGCGCGCGCGCACTGGGCATCGCAGGACATTAGGCGAGCCAGGCATCAGGGAGGCCATCTCATGCCCGATGATCCGGCCGTCGTCCCAGCCATTGCGCCCACGCGCATCAACACCGCGGTCACCGGCGGGCAGTACGAGCTGCCGGTGTATCCGTTCGTGGAGCCTGCCGAGCTCGGCGGGCAGCTGGGCCGTCACCCGGTCGTGATCATCGGCGCCGGTCTCACGGGCCTGGCTGCCGCCGCTGACTTTTCCGTGCGCGGCATTCCCGCTGTGGTGGTGGATGAAGAAGACACCGTGGGCGTGCGCGGTGCCTCCAGCCGCGGCATCTGCTACGAGCGCAAGTCATTGCAGTTCTTCCAGCGTGTGGGCGTGTACGAGCGCGTGGCCGACAAGGGCGTGCCGTGGACCACGACCCGCGCCTTTGTGAGTGAGCGCGAGGTCGGGTGCGTGGAGGTGCCGCGCGCGCCTGGCCTGCGCCAGCCGCCGTTCATCAACCTGCAGCAGTTCTACGTCGAGTGGTTTCTTGTCGATCGCATCTACGAGCTCGGCGTGGTGGACCTGCGCTGGAAGACGCGGGTCACGGGCGTCACGCAGTATGCCGATTACGTCGAAGTGCATGTGAGCGCGCCGGCGGGCCACTACACGCTGCAAGCGGGCTGGCTGATCGACTGCAGTGGCGGCCGCAGTGCTGTGCCGGGCTGGGTTGGCGTGGATGCGCATGGTGCCAGCCTGCCTGACCGCTGGTGCATTGCCGACGTGCGCTTTGCCAACGAGCAGGCGATGCAGCAGTCGCTGAACGAGCATGCCAGCGGGCATGCGTCGCAGCTACATGCCTTGCAGCCCCATGTCCTGCAGCCCCATGCATCGCAGCAACATCTGGCGCCATTGCCGCCCGAGCGCCGCGTCTGGCTGCGAGCACCATTCAACGACGCGCAGGCCGTGTGGCTGCAGCCCATGGCCGATGGCGTCTGGCGCTTTGACTACCAGATCCCGCACGACGCGGATGCGGAAGCCGAGAGCCGTCCGCAACGCGTGCATGAGCGCCTGGCGGCGCAGTTTGGGGCTGGTGTCGAGTGCGAGCTCGTCTGGCTCGGCGCCTACACCTATCGCAGCCAGTGTCTGTCGCACTTTCGGGCCGGCCGCGTGTTCTTTGCTGGCGATGCCGCCCATGTGATGAGCCCGTTTGGCGCGCGCGGCGGCAATGCCGGGGTGCAGGACGCCGAGAACCTGGTGTGGAAGCTCGCGCTCGTGCTGCAGTCGCGCGCACCCGAGGCCTTGCTCGCCAGCTACGAGGCCGAGCGACGTCCCGCCGCGCAAGAGAGCATCCGTGCCAGCGAGGAGACCGCACAACTGCTCGCCGGGCCCGCGTCCGCTGACGCCGAGGCACAAGCGCGCGCGCTGCTCGAGCCCGCGCGCCTGGCCGCCCCCGCGCGCTACCCGCAGTCACCGCTGGCCAACGGCGGTGCCTGGAACGCCATCAACAATGTCACGGTGCAACTGCCCGATGGCCGCGCGGCCGATCTGGTGACGCTGCTGCATCATCTGGACCACGCCATCATTGGCGTGGTGCGAGCAGGCAGTGGAGCGGAGCTGCCCGCGGAGTTGCCAGCCGAACTGGCCGCGCAATGCGCCGTACTGCTGCCCGAGCGTTACCCCGTGCGCTTTGTGCAACTCAGCCGCGGCGGTGAGCCCGGCACCCTGCTACCGCTGGTGGATGCCCAGGGCCTGCTGGAGGAGCAACTGGCATTCAGTGCCGCTGCTTCCGGCCCGCAGGTCGTGTTCCTGCGCCCCGACCTGTACGCCGCCGCCCCCATCGCCGCCACCCACCTAGCCGCAATAGAGCGCGTTCTCCGCCGCCTGCTAGCCCGGATGTTTCACCAGTCACTGTTGTATGGGCCTGGTGGAGCAAGTGACCGTGCCATTTGGGCGTTTCTGATGGTGTAACCGGTGCATTGATGCGCTGCTGAGTC
>JBIIZX010000260.1:0-5328 GCA_044346055.1 Burkholderiaceae bacterium
TTGCAGAGGGAGATCGACCATGCGCGGGGGCGACCTGGTGAAACATCCGGGCTAGACCCAACACTGTTCAGTTAGGCGGAGGTCCAGCGGCTTATCTCAAAAGTCACTGGGTTCCCGCCTACGCGGGAACGACGGGTCGGGCCAGCTGAACAGTATTGCGCCTAGACCCGGTGCGCCACCCCGAACTCGGCGAGCTTTTCCTGCAGCCGGTCGGCGATACGGGTCACCGGCAACACTTCATCCACCGCGCCCACAGCAATTGCCTCACGCGGCATGCCAAACACCACGCAACTGGCCTCGTCCTGCGCAATGTTGAAGCTGCCCGCCTGCTTCATCTCGAGCATGGCGGTGGCGCCGTCCTTGCCCATCCCGGTGAGCATGACGCCGAGCACGTTGCGGCCAGCCACCGCCGCTGCGGACTTGAACAGCACCTCGACACTCGGCCGGTGCCGGTTAACGGGCGGACCCGGGTCCAGTTGCACCACATAGTTGGCGCCGCTGCGCGCCAGCAACAGGTGCTGGTCGCCGGGCGCGATAAAGGCATGACCAGGCAGCACGCGCTCGCCATGGACGGCCTCGCTCACCGTGATCCGGCACAGTGAGTCAAGCCGCTGCGCAAAGCTCTTGGTAAAGCCGGGCGGCATGTGCTGCGTGATGAGGACGGCGGGCGAGTCGGGCGGCAGGCGTACCAGCACTTCGCGGATTGCCTCGGTGCCGCCGGTGGAGGCGCCGATGAGGATGAGTTTCTCGGTGGATAGGCGCGAGAATTGGGTCGGTCGCGCAGGCTTGCCCGCGTGGCCAGGCTGACCATCTTGGCCCGCGTGCACTTGCGCGGCAGCCGGCGCGGCGCCCACATGCCGATGCATGCGCGCACGCGAGGCCACGCGGATCTTCTCGCAGATCTCGTGCGCGAGATCCGCGAGGCCGGAGGAAATGCCGATCTTGGGCTTGGCAACGAAGTCGATTGCACCGAGCTCCAGCGCGCGGATGGTGGTCTCGGCACCGCGCTCGGTCAGCGTGGAGACCATCACGACCGGCGTGGGCCGCAGTCGCATCAGCCGCTCGAGAAAGTCGAGCCCATCCATCTTGGGCATCTCCACATCGAGCGTCAGCACGTCCGGGTTCATGGCGCGGATCATCTCGCGCGCCACCAACGGGTCGGGAGCGGCGCCAACGGCCTGCATGTCCGGCTGCTTGTTGATGATGTCGGTCAGCAGGCTGCGCACCAGCGCCGAGTCGTCGATGATCAGAACACGGGTCTTGCTCATTCGCAGCTCCATTGCGTCGGCATGATGTCGCTCACGCTCGCTCGATCACACAGAGAGCACAGAGAGCACGGAGGAGCGGCTCGCGCTGCTGCGCGCGCCGCCTCCTTGTCCGCTTTCCTGCATTCTCCGTGCTCTCTGTGCTCTCTGTGGTTCAACTCTGCCTCCCGCGCCCTGCCGCTGTCAGAACAACTCCACATCGCCGGCCGCCGGCTTCTTCGTTAGCTTGGCCGAGTAGCTTTGCTCTTCTGCGATCAGCGTCGAATCAGCCTGCTTGAGGTGCTTGCACAGTGCGCGGCCGCTAGCCGGGAAGAACGCCACCCGCCGCGGATGCACATCCAGCAGGTCTTGCGAGGCCACACGGATGCCTTCTGTCTTGAGGAACTTCAGCACGAAGTCGGCGTTGCGCGAACCCACCGTGATTGTGGTGAAATTCTTCATCACGTGCCCGCCGCCAAAGACCTTGGCCTCAAGAGAGGCCCGACGCGCGCCACGCTTGAGCAGCGCGTTTATTAGCTGCTCCATGGCAAATACGCCGTAGCGACCGGACTCGGACATCGGGTCGGCCGAGCTTTCGCCAGGCAGCAGGAAGTGATTCATGCCGCCAAGGCCAAGCTTCGGATCCCAGATGCACGCGGATACGCAGGACCCCAGCACGGTGGCGAGGACCACGTCCTCCTGCGCCACGAAGAACTCGCCCGGCAGCACCTTGACCGCGTGCTTGCCAAAGTCGCGGTCGAAGTAGAACGTGCCCGCCTCGCCGACGCTGCCACTGCTCATGGGCCGCGGCAGCGCAAGCTGATGGGCCTGGTCCGCGCGATGCGGGGTCTTATTGTGATGCGGGTGACGTGAATCCGACATGGTGGAGTCAAACCCGCTCATAGACCGTCTTGCCGCGCAAGGCAAAGAGCTCGCGGTGATCGGTGAAGTTTTCCGAGTGGCCGATCATGAGCAGACCACCCTTGCGGATCACCGCGGCCAGCCGCTCAAGGATCTGGCGCTGGGTCGGCTTGTCAAAGTAGATCATCACGTTGCGGATGAACACAACATCGAGCTGCGCTGAGAACTGCTTCTGCGCGTTCCAGCTGGCCTCCAGCAGATTCAGTGGCGCAAATTCCACCAGCTTGGTGAGCTCCGGCTTGACCCGCACCATGCCTTCATTGGCGCCGGAGCCTCGCAGGAAGAACTGCTTGAGCCGCTGCTCGCCGCAATTGCGCGCTGTATCGAGCCGATACACCGCACGGCGGGCGGTGGCCAGCACATTGGTGTCGATGTCGGTGGCCAGGAGCCGCGCGGAGGTGGTGGTCCCCAGGGACTCGAGCATCGTCATCGCAATCGAGTACGGCTCCTCGCCGGTCGATGCTGCAGCACACCACAGGCGCAGCGGCTGCCCTGTGTGGCGCTTGAGGAACTCAGCCAGCACCGGAAAGTGATGCGTCTCACGAAAGAACGCCGTCAAATTGGTGGTCAGCGCGTTGACGAACTCCTGCTGCTCGGCGCCGATAAAGGCGGCGTCGCCTTCAAGCCGGTTCAGGTACTCGCCAAAGGAGTCGAAGCCAAGTGCGCGCAGCCGGCGCGACAGCCGGCTGTAGACCATGTTCTGCTTCGATTCATTGAGGCTGATGCCGGCCCGCGCGTAGATGAGCTTGCGCACGCGCTCAAAGTCCTGCGGATTGAAGGCGTACTCGCGTGACGCGTCGCAGCCCGACAGCGCCAGGCTGGCTTGATTGCTGAGGTAGTCGCGTGCGCCCATTTTTGTTTGACGCCGGCGCCCTGCCGTGAACCTTGTGGGCCGCGCACCGCCGAACAGCGATGATCGCCGCTGGCCGCTGCGCGAAAGCCCGGGAAAGGCTGCCTGGCGTCGGCCTTATCGTCTTGCTAGCCCGGATGTTTCATCAGATCGCCCCCGTGCACCCACGATCTGCCTCTGGAAGCCGCAGCCACAGCCGGCCATCGGCCAAAGCCATTTTGGTCCGCCGGGGCTACGCGGGTTTGTGCGGCGCCCCTGATGAAACATCCGGTCTAGGGCCTGTTACCGCTTGGCTCGCGCGTGGGATCCAAGTGTCAATGGGCCCTAAAACAAGAGCGACAAGCCAACAGTGGCCAGCCGTGCGCGCGTGCTGCTCATCTGCACGCCATATGACGCATCGACCCACAGTCGCTTAGGCAGCACCCACCAGCGCGCGCCTGCATTGGCCCGGGCGGGCGAGTGATCGTCGCCGTAGACCTCTGCCATCAGATCGAAGGGGCCGGCGCTGGTCCGCTCCAGCGCCAGGTTCCAGGTGGTGCTGTCACTCGAGGCCTCGCGATCGCGCGCCCAGCCAAGGTTGGCATGCGCCAGCCACGGACCGAACGGCACGCTGGCGACCGCCTTCACCGTGCTTTGCACCAGCCGCAAGCCCTGCTGCCCGCTCGCGCGGGCGCCCTGCAGACCGTAGGCGATGACCAGGCCCGGCTTGTCGTCGGTGAGGTCGATCAGCGCGGTCTTGCCGCTGAATACGAGATCGTCTGAGCGCTCACCGTCGCCCGTGGTACGGCCCGCTGCCAGTTGCCATTGTGTGCCCCGGAACACGCCGCAACCAAGCTGCGCGAAACCGCTGCGCACGCGGCTGCCCTCGTCGGACAGGCGGGCAAACGCGGTTTGCGCCTGGCAATCGCCGCGCTCGAGCACGCCCGCGTCCTCGGTCTGCAAGGGACGCTCGGCCTGCGCGAGCGGCGCCAGCGCAAACAGCAGCGATGTAACGACGAGGCGGAGCAGGAGTGGCATTGAGGTGGGCCTGTCTGGCTGGCAGTCGATGAAATGCAAAGGATTGTGCCGCCTACGGCGGCAACACGCATGCCGTTGCGCCGCGCCTACTCTCGTGCAACTGCAGGTTCGGCCTGCCACCTGGCGCGAACCCAGGAACAACTCCAGCCAGAAAGCACAACGGCGCCCGCGGCGCCGTTGTGAGCAAGCCTTGGCGACGAACTTAGGCAGCAGATGCCTCGACCAGCGCCATGTCGGCGCCACTCATCAGCTTTTCGATGTCGACCAGGATCAGCATCCGCTCGTCCTCGCCGCCATCCTCGCCTTGACCGACGGTCTTCACGTTGCCAATGCCCATGATGTAACTGGCATCGAGCAGCGAGTTGAACTCGGGCGCAGGGCGCACCTGCTCGGCATTGAGCTCCAGCACGTCGCTCACGCTGTCCACCACGGCACCAACCACGCGACTGGCCACGTTGAGGATGATGACCACGGTGAAGGCGTCGTACTTGGCCTCGCCGAGGTTGAACTTCAGGCGCAAGTCGACAATCGGCACGATCACACCGCGCAGGTTGATGACCCCCTTGATGAATGCTGGTGCGTTAGCGATCCGCGTCACCGTGTCATAGCCGCGGATCTCCTGCACCTTCAGGATGTCTATGCCGTACTCCTCGGCGCCGAGGCGGAAGGTCAGGTATTCCTGGGTGCTAACAGTCGCCTTTTCGGCGAACCGGGTCGTTTCCATCATCATGCCCATCGTGTTTCCTCCGTAACGCTGCGTGGCGAACACGCCCTCGATCTGAATCTCATTGTTCCGCCCACCCGTGGTAGCGATGCCCCGAAATGCAGGGCCGCGGCCAGCCGATCAGGCCTTGTAAGTGGATCGCCTCAAAACTCTTTCCAGTCGTCATCGTTGCCCGGCGCTGCAGGCTTCGATGGCGGTGGCGCCGCCGCCTTGGTCGGCATCGGTGGCGCGGCCGCGGGCTTACCCGGTTTGCCCTTGCTCGGGATCGGCTGCGACATGGGCTTGCTCAGCTCCGTTGCCGACACCGCCGACTTGGCACGCACCTGTGCCTGCGCGATCGCCAGAGTGGTCTCTTGCCGGCTCAGCTTGAAGATGGCCACCGCCTGCGCCAGATTGTCGGCCTGCTCCTTAAGGCTCTGCGCGGCCGCTGCGCTCTGCTCCACCAGCGCCGCGTTCTGCTGTGTCATCTGATCGAGCTGGCTGACGGCCTGGTTGACCTGCGTGATGCCGCTGCTTTGCTCCAGCGTTGAGCTGGTGATCTCGCCAATCAGGTCGGTAACGCGTTTCACTTG
>JBIIZX010000261.1:0-5323 GCA_044346055.1 Burkholderiaceae bacterium
GGTCAGTGCAACTGTCGCCCGCATGGGCGGCAGGGCATCTGTGGTCGCGTGCCATTGCTCGCGTGGATGCGATGGTTGCTGACCGGCCGGTGACGCGACGGCGCGCGCCGTCGGCGAGAACTTCTGCGAAGGCCCCGGCGCAGGGTCTTGCTGGGTCTCCCAACAATACTCGCAACAAGGTTTCGTCTGAGCCGCCCCAGGATCTGCGCGAAGCCTGTGTGACAGCCGCACACCTCGTGATTGCCGAGCACGGTATCGAGGCCCTGAGCTCGCGCGACGTTGCGCGGCGGCTTGGTGTTTCGCATCAGGCGCCGTACAAGCACTATCCCAGCCGCGACCATCTGCTGGCCGAGGTGATCCGGCGCTGTTTCCAACAGTTTGCGCAGGCGCTGAACGACCGGCCGCGCACGCCTGATCCCATGGGGGCTATGCGCGGCATGTGCAAGGCCTACCTGCGCTACGCGCTGTCGCATCCGCTGGAGTACCGGCTCATGTTCGGCACGCCGTGGCCGGGCGCTGCCGACCATCCCGATCTGCTGCGCGACGCGCGGCTCGCCTTCGACGTGCTGCGCGAAGGCCTGGCGCAGCTGCATGGCATCAGAGTCGCCAATGAACGCGTGGACCGCGATGCGATGTTCGTGTGGTCGACCATGCATGGTCTGGCGACCATCCTCCAATGCAACGCGATGCAGCACCTCGAAATGAAGGGCGGCACGCTTGAGGCGGCGCCGGCCCATGTCATGCAAATGATCGACACTGCATTGAGCGCGGCGGTCAAGTGAGTTCAATCACCGTGCCCCGCTCGCCTCGAAGAACCTTCTCTTGATGATGAACGGACCAGCCCCAATGCCGCGGCGATCAACCAACCGATGCTCGTTTCCCCACCTGGCGCTCGACAAGCTGCCCATGACGGCTGGCGTGGCTGTCTGCGCCGCCCTGTTGCTGATCGGCTGTTCGCGGCCGGTGCCGGTGACTGAAGACGTACGACCGGTGCGCGTTCTGAAGGTGGAGCCTGCACGCACGAGCGCGGTGGCCGAATTTTCCGGCGAAGTGCGCCCACGTGTCGAAAGTCGTGTCGGCTTCCAGGTGGCAGGCCGCATCACTGGCCGCACGGCCGAGGTTGGGCAGCGCGTGCAGCGGGGTCAGACGCTGGCCACGCTTGACGCGTCTGATTACCAGCTCAGTGCAACGGCAGCGCGCCTGCAGGTCGAGTCGGCCAAGGTCGACCGGGACCAGCAACGAGCCGACTACAAGCGTTTTGAGGATCTGGCGGCGCGCGGCTTCATCAGCGGCGCCGATCTGGAGCGGCGCAAGGCGCAGCTCGATTCGGCCGAGGCCCGCTACAACGCCACGGTGGCGCAGGCCGATGTCAGCGGCAATCAGGCCGCCTATTCGGTGCTCAAGGCACCCACCGCCGGGGTCATCACAGCCATCGAGGCTGAAGTCGGGCAGGTGGTCGCGGCGGGCCAGGCGGTTGTGCGCATTGCTCAGACGGAGCAGAAGGAGGTGGCCATTGCCATTCCGGAGAACCGGCTCGCGATCCTGAGCCGCATTCCGGAGGTCAAGGTCACGCTGTGGGCCGGCGAGGGCGAGCTGCGCGGCCGCGTGCGTGAGATCGCGCCGCAGGCCGATCCGGCCACGCGCACTTATCCCGCGCGCATCATGCTCATCGATGCGCCGCCCAACGTTGCATTGGGCATGACGGCCAGCGTGCGCTTTGAGGTGCCGTTGCCGCAGCCCATCATTGCGCTGCCGCTGCAGGCGCTGTTGCGCGAGGGCGATGCCACCTATGTGTGGCTGCTCGATCAAGACACGCAGAAGGTCAAGAAGTCGCGCATCGAGATCGCCGACGTGGCAGGCAGCGATGTTGTCGTGCGCAGTGGGGTCGCCCACGGCGCCATGGTCGTGACCGCGGGCGTGCATCTGCTCAAGGAGGGGCAGAAGGTGCGCGTGCTCGATGCCGAGCCAGTGGCGCCGCCTGCCGCCACGCCGGTGCCAACAGCCAAAGCGGCTCAGCCGACACAGCCTGTACAGCCGGCGACCAAGGGCAAGGACTAAGCATGTCCGCCTTGCCAACAAGTGGCGCCGCGACGCCGCGCCGTGCGTTCAACCTGTCCACCTGGGCGCTCAATCATCAGCCGCTCATGCGCTTCCTGATGGTGGTGTTGCTGCTCGGTGGCATCTTTTCATTCAACTCGCTGGGGCAGGACGAGGATCCGCCGTTCACCTTTCGCGCGATGGTGGTGCGCGCCTTCTGGCCGGGCGCGACCGCGCAGCAGGTGGCCGAGCAGGTGACCGACAAGCTCGAACGCAAGCTGCAGGAAGTGCCTTACATCGACAAGATTCGCAGCTACTCCAAGCCGGGCGAGACGCTGATCATCCTGGAGCTTGCCGAGTACGCGCCGCCGAAAGAGGTGCCCAACAGCTGGTACCAGGTGCGCAAAAAAATCAACGACATCCGCAACACACTTCCGCCCGGTGTGCAGGGGCCGTCTTTCAACGACGAGTTCGGTGACGTCTACGGCGTGATCTTTGCGTTCTCATCCGACGGCTTCACCTACCGCGAGCTGAAGGACTACGTCGACTGGGCGCGCCAGCAACTGCTCAAGGTCCCCAATGTTGCAAAGGTGGATCTGTTCGGCGCACAGGACGAGAAGATCTTTGTCGAGATCGCGCACCGGCGGCTGGCGCAGCTCGGGCTCAATGTGCAGCAGCTGGCGGAGCAGATCGGTACGCAGAACGCGGTGGAGGCGGGCGGCGTGCTCGCGCTGCCGACCGACAACGTGCAGATTCGGCTCACGGGTGAGCTGCGTCGTGTGGAAGATCTGCGCGAGCTGCCGATCCGTGCCAACGGGCTCACGTACAAGCTGGGCGACGTAGCCAAGGTCGAGCGTGGCTATGTCGATCCGCCGCGCGACAAGATGCGCGCTGGCTTTGGCGGGCAGGACGGGCGCGAGGTCATCGGCATGGGTGTGTCGATGACCAAGGGCGGCGACATCGTGGCACTCGGCAAGGCACTCAATGCCGCCGAGAAACGGCTGGAAGCCAATTTGCCCGTGGGCATCGAGATGTTCAAGGTGGCGGACCAGCCGCGGGCGGTGACGGCCTCAGTGAACGAGTTCATCAAGGTGCTGATCGAGGCCGTGGTCATCGTCCTGGCCGTGTCGTTCCTGAGCCTGGGCCTGCACCGGAAGGAGTCAGGGCGCGGTTGGTACGTCGACATGCGCCCGGGGCTGGTGGTGGCGCTCACCATTCCGCTCGTGCTCGCGGCCACGTTCCTTGCGATGTTCATGGCCGGCATCAACCTGCACAAGATCTCGCTCGGTGCGCTCATTATCGCGCTCGGCCTGCTGGTGGACGACGCCATTATCGCGGTGGAAATGGTGGTGCGGAAGATGGAAGAGGGCTACGACCGCATGACCGCGGCGACCTCGATGTACGAACTCACCGCGATGCCGATGCTCACCGGCACCCTCATCACTGCCGCCGGTTTTTTGCCGATTGCACTGGCCAAGAGTGTGGCCGGCGAATACACGATCTCGATCTTCCAGGTCACCGCGCTGTCGCTCATCATCTCCTGGTTTGTCGCGGTGCTGTTCGTGCCGCAGCTGGCGCTGTGGTTCCTCAAGGTCAAGCCCAAGGTCGGCACGGAAGGCGGGTCGCACGAGCTGTTCAACACGCCGTTTTACCGGCGCTTTCGCGCGCTCGTCGACTGGTGTGTGGAGTGGCGCAAGACGGTGATCGGCATCACGCTGGCCTCGCTTGCGCTGGGCCTGTTCGGCTTTCGCTACATCGAGCAGCAGTTTTTCCCGGATTCGAGCCGGCTGGAGCTGGTGGTGGACCTGTGGCTGCCCGAAGGATCGAGCTTCGCGGCGACCGAGATGGAGGCCAAGCGCTTTGAGCGCTGGATCAAGCAGCAGCAGGAGGTCGAGTACTTCGCGGGCTACGTGGGCACGGGCAGCCAGCGCTTTTACCTGCCGCAGGACCAGCTCTTTCCGCAGACCAATCTGGCGCAGTACATCGTCGCCACGCGTGACCTGGCACAGCGCGATGCGCTGCGGCTGCGCATGCTGCAGCTGTTCAAGGACGACTTTCCCAACCTGCGTGGCCGCGTGAAGCTGCTGCCCAATGGTCCGCCGGTGCAGTATCCGGTGCAGTTTCGTGTCGAGGGTGAGGACGCGAAGAAGGTGCGCGCCATCGCCGATCAGGTCAAGGAGGCGATGCGCGCCAATCCGAACACATTCGGCGTGAACGACAACTGGAACGAGAGCGTGAAGGCGCTGCGTCTGGAGGTGGACCAGGACAAGGCGCGTGCCCTCGGTGTCAACACGCAGCTGCTGGCGCGTGCCGCCAACACCATCCTGTCGGGCACGCCGATCGGGCAGTTTCGCGAGGGTGACGAGCTGATCGACATCGTGCTGCGCCAGCCGTATTCAGAGCGGGACACGATTGCGCGCCTGGCCGATGCCAACATGGTCACTTCTTCGGGCCGCTACGTGCCGCTGTCGCAGCTGGTGAAGGTGCACTTTGCCTGGGAGCCCGGCGTGATCTGGCGCGAGAACCGCAACTACGCCGTCACGGTGCAGAGCGAGGTCAAGGACGGCGTGCAAGGCCCGACGGTCACGGCGCAGGTCTGGAACACGCCAGCCATCGAGCAGCTGCGTGCCACGCTGCCGCTTGGCTACAGCGTGACGATTGCCGGCGCCGCAGAAAAGAGCGCCGCCGCGGGCAAGGCCATCGCTGCCAACCTGCCGCTGGCGCTGCTGGTGATCTTCACGCTGCTGATGCTCCAGTTGCACAGCTTCTCGCGCAGCCTGCTGGTGTTCTTGACGGGACCGCTTGGCTTCATCGGCGCGGCGATTGCGCTGCTGGTGCTGGGCAAGCCGTTCGGCTTTGTCGCGCAACTCGGTGTGATTGCGCTGGTCGGCATGATCATCCGCAACTCGGTGATCCTGGTCGACCAGATCGAGCGCGATGAAGAAGCTGGTGTGGATACCTGGACGGCGATCGTGGAAGCGGCGGTGCGGCGCTTTCGTCCGATCATGCTGACGGCTGCCGCGGCCGTGCTCGCAATGATCCCGCTGTCACGCAGCGTGTTCTGGGGGCCGATGGCGGTGGCCATCATGGGCGGCCTGATCGTCGCCACCGTGCTGACGCTGCTGTACCTGCCGGCGTTGTATGCGGCGTGGTTTCGGGTCAAGCGCGCCGCTTAGGTCCGGCTGGGTCGTTCGATCCTGGCTGGCATGAGCAATCGATCAAGGTGCGTAGACTTCATCAGCTTCGAGATAAGACTCGTCCTGCAAGCTTTCTATTGAGCTTTCCT
>JBIIZX010000262.1:0-5316 GCA_044346055.1 Burkholderiaceae bacterium
CGGGCGTCGAGGTTGAGGTCGCGAGTCGGAAGTCGCGAGTCTGGAGTAGAGCGTGGGGCATTAGGGATGGTGTCATCCCCGCCCCCGATTCAAGCACTCGAGGGCATGCTTCAGCGGGGATCCAGTGTCGCTTTTGCGATGAGCCGATCTGCTCCGCACTTCACATTTCACATTTCACGTTTCACGCATTGCGCTTCACCCGGCCACAAGCCCCCAAAAAATCCCCCAGCATCGCATCGTCGTCGATCAGCTTCGGCACCGTCGCCATGTTCACCGGTGGCTGCCAGCCAGTGTGCTCCGCGGGACTGAACTGCGCCAGCAGGCCGCGCTCGTGAAACTCCGGGTGCCACTGAACGGCGGCGACGTAGCTCTTTACCGGGCCGCGCTCGTTGTCGTAGCGAATCGCCTCGATCAGGCCGTCGTTCGGGCAGCGCGCTTCCACGCGCATGAACGGCGCCAAGTCGTTTATGCCCTGGTGATGCACGCTGTTGACGATCGCGCTGGTGACACGCGGGTATAGCGACGCCAGCCGCGTGCCGGGCTCGAACTCGACCACGTGAAAGTTTCGGTCGTACAGCTTGGCGTCGCGATGGCGCAGCGCGCCCGGCTTCTGCGTTGCAATGTCCTGGTACAGCGTGCCGCCAAAGGCGACATTGAGCACCTGCAGGCCGCGGCAGATGCCAAGCACGGGCTTGCCCGCGGCCACGAACTCGCGCGCCAGCGCAATCTCGTACTCATCGCGCACCCGATCGCCGTTCCACTCCGGCCGCAGCGCTTGCTCGCCATAGCTGCCCGGCCACATGTCCGAGCCGCCTTCAAGCACCAGTCCATCGAGCAGCTCGGCGTAGTGCGCCAGCTGGACGTCACCACGCTGGGTCGTGCCGGCGGGCGAGGGAATCACGAAAGTGATGGCCCCTGCGGACTGCACCCAGTGCACGATCGACTGTTCGACGTACTGCAGCGTCTTGCCCGTGAAGATCGGCCGGTTGGGATCGGCGTGGAAGAAGCAGGCGGAGATGCCGATCTTCAGGCGGTTGGTGGCTGGTTTCTGCATTGGTGCCGGGGGAAGGGCCGTGCGGACACACGAAGAGCACGAAGAGCACGAAGAAGGACGGATTCAACCACAGAGAAGACACGAAGAACACCGCAAGAAAGGGTCTAGCCGAAGACGCGCCGCGCAACTCATGTCATCCCAGCGCAGGCGAGGATCCAGCGTCGTTACAGCCCTTGAAGTGCAACTCGACAACAGCGACCGGGTATCCGCCTCCGCGGGGACGACAGAGCGGCTATCGGTGCTCTCGGTGCTCTCGATGCTCGGTGTGCTCAGTGGTTCAACAGCCATTTCCACCGCGAACGAAATTAGGCCCCGGCCTGCGCCTGGGCGACGGGGTGTGCGCAACTCGTGTCATCCCCGCGAAGGCGGGGATCCAGTGTCGTTCTTGCCGCTCATTTGAACGCCGCTGCATCCCCGCCTGCGCGGGAATGACACCGTCCGTTCGGTACTGGCTCGTCACCCAAACGGCCGGCCGGCAAGAGCGAGGATTGATGCCATGCGCCGCGCTGGCCAGACTTGGCTCGACGTCATTCCCGCCTGGCAGCCGGCTCGTTTTTATTGAACGGCTCGCAACCTGCGCAGGAACGTCGCTTGCCGCCGCGCCGCCCACTTCGCTTCATCCGCTACCTCATCCGCTACCTCGCGGCGGCGCGCTACGCTTATCCGCATGGATGCCATCGCCACCCTCGTCCGCGGTCGCGTCACCGATCTCGGTGGCGGCCTGACGGTGCTGCGCGTGCTGCCTACGGCGGCGCAGCGCATGGTGGGGCCGTTCGTGTTCGTCGATCACATGGGGCCGGCGGACTTTGGCGTGGGCCAGGGCGTGGATGTGCGGCCGCATCCGCACATCGGACTTGCGACCATCACCTACCTGTACGACGGCGCACTGCTGCATCGCGACTCGCTCGGCACCGTACAGACGATCGAGCGGGGGGATGTCAACTGGATGCTCGCCGGCAACGGCATCGTGCACAGCGAGCGCACGCCGGCGTCCACGCGAGCACTGCCGCATCGGCTGCACGGCATGCAGACCTGGATTGCGCTGCCCGAGGAGTTCGAAGATCACGCGCCCGGCTTCGAGCATCATCCGGCGGCCAGCCTGCCGCAGATCGAGCGCGCGGGTGCCGTGATTCGCGTGATTGCCGGTCACGCCTTTGGCGCCCGTGCGCCGGTGGGCGTGCTCTCCCCGATCCTGTATTGCAGTGTCGATCTGCTGGCCGCGGCCAAGTTCGTCATCACACCCGAGCACGAGGAACGCGCGGTCTACATCGTTTCCGGCAGCGTGCTGGTGGACCAGCAGCATGCCGAGCGCGGCACGCTGGTGGTGCTGGAGCCGGGGTTCGACGTGACGGTCACGGCAGAGAGCGCCGCCACGCTCATGCTGCTGGGCGGCGCACCGGTGGGTAGCCGGCACCTGAACTGGAACTTCGTTGCCAGCACGCGCGAGCGCATTGACGCCGCCCGCGCTGAGTGGGCGCGCTATGGCGATGCGGCCGCGCGCCGCCGCTTTGGCACGGTGCCGGCCGAGGTCGAGTTCATTCCGCTGCCGCAGCCACGCTAAACGCCTGTTCAACGCGTCTTCAACGCTTGCTAAATGCATAGCGGGCGCGGCTTGAACTTTTTGGCTTGCGCACCATCTGTGTCATGTTTGCTTTGGTCTTTGCAAGAAAGGGCGTCATGACTACTTATTCATCCACTGCACACAGCGCACGCCGCGCAGCGTGGCGCGCGCAGCACGGCAGCGACCAAGCTAGGGGACCAAGTCGCGGCCAAGGCCAGGAGCAGAACCTGTCTGCTGCCCAGCGCCGGCAGCTTGCGCGTCAGCGCATCGCGCTCCTGGCACGGCTCATGGATTCCGCCTTCGTGATCCCGGGCACGCGCGTGCGGGCGGGGCTGGATGCGGTGCTCGGTCTGGTGCCGGTGGTGGGTGATCTGGCGAGCGCCGCCATTGGCCTGTTTCTCGTCCTGCAGGCGCGCGAACTCGGCGCTTCGCGCTGGTTGCAGGCCCGCATGATGGGCAATCTGCTGGTCGACACAGCGCTGGGCAGCGTCCCGCTGGTCGGTGACGTGTTCGATGTCGCCTTCAAGGCCAATCTGCGCAACGTCCGCCTGCTGCAGAAGGAACTGGGCGAGCCGTTCATCGACGGCGATGGCCGCATTGTCGACAGCGACGTCATCGAAGGGCAGGCGCGTGAAGTGAGCCGGTGAGGCAGGGCAGGATTGAGGATTCAGGATTCAGGATTCAGGGGGAAAGACGTCTCACGGATCACGGATCACGGATCACCGATCTCCGATCACCAGCCACCGCATAAATCCGCATGTCGCGTCGCGTTCCATCGGGGTCGGCACGCTCGCTCCGCAACGTCCCTTCGTGCGTCATGCCGGCGCGCTCGGCCACGCGCCAGCTCTTCACGTTCGCATCATCGGCGCCGGCCCAGACGCGACGGGCTCCGAGATGTTCGAACGCAAAGGCGATAAGAGCGCGAGCGGCTTCGCTGGCGTAACCATTGCCCTGCGCGCTGCGCGGACACCACCATCCGATTTCGAACACGCGCTCCTTCCAGCTGAAGCGGTGGATGCCGCAGTTGACGACATGCCGCCCGATCGCGCCGTCCGCTGCGCGCTCGAACGCCAGGAACGGAAAGCTGTCGCGCAACAGCCAGCCGGCCGCGCTTCGCCGGCAGTACTCCTCGGAAGTCGCGACGGTTTGTTCCGTGAGCGCCCAGCTCATCGACGACGGAAAGCGGCGCAAGTCGTCGAGCGTCTCGAGCACGCTCGCGTTCACGACTGCGCCATCGCCCGGCCGCGGCGCGCGCAGGTGCAGCCGCTCGGTGTCGATGTGATCGGGCAGGTCGAGCAGGATCGGGTTGAATTCGGGTGCGCTCATCAAGGAATGGTAGCGGCCGCGGTCGCGCCTTGAGGGCCGCTTGAGGTTCTGCTGGCGGCGGTGCGGGTAATGTGTCGCGTTCCTGCCGCACCTTTGCATCCGCCTGCCATGGACTCCACAGACGCCCGCTTCGCCCGCATGCTGCACCTGACGAGCAAGCGCACGCCCGATAACGGCGCCTTTGCGGCGCCGATTGTCAACACTTCGATCTACGCGCTGCCGCCTGACCCCAGCGGCGCCTACCAGTACGCGCGCTGGGGCAACCCGACCTGGACCGCGCTCGAAGAAGCGCTCGGCGTGCTCGAAGACGCCGAGGTCATCACCTTTCCCAGTGGCATGGCGGCGATTGCCGCCGTGTTCTACGCGCTGCTCAAGCCCGGCGACAAAGTGCTGCTGCCGGCCGACGGCTATTACACGACGCGCATTTGCGCCGACAAGTACCTGGCGCCGATGGGCGTGCTGGTCGAGACCGTGGCCACGGCGCGGCTGCAGAACCACGCGGTCGACGGCTGCAAGCTGGTGATGATCGAGACGCCGTCCAACCCGGCGCTCGATCTGGCCGACATCGCCGCCGTGTGCGCGCGCGTGCGCGCCGCCGGTGGCATCAGCGTGGTCGACAACACCACGATGACGCCGCTGGGCCAGCGCCCGCTCGACCTCGGCGCCGATCTCGTGGTGAGCGCCGATACCAAGGCGCTGAACGGACACTCGGACGTGCTGTTCGGTCACGTGGCCTCGCGCAACGCCGAGCTGATTGGTGGCGTGCGCGACTGGCGCCGCATCGTGGGCGCGATTCCGGGCCCGTTTGAAAGCTGGCTGGTGCATCGCGGGCTGGAAACACTGGAGGTCCGCTTCGCCCGCATGTGCGCCTCGGCCCACACGATCGCCGCGCGTCTGCTGGAGCACAAGCAGGAGCACAAGCAGGAGCGCAAGCAGGTGCATGCAGTGAGCTACCCCGGCCTGCCAGGCCACCCGCAGCACGCGCTCGCGCAACGGCAGATGACCAGCGGCGGCGCGCTGATCGGCCTCACGCTCGCTGACAAGGCCGCGGCGGAACGCTTCATCGCCGCCTGCCCGCTCTTGCGCGCGGCCACCAGCTTTGGCGGCGTGCATAGCAGCGCCGAGCGCCGCGCGCGCTGGGGCGATCAGGTGGCCGACGGCTTCATTCGCCTGTCGATCGGCTGCGAGCCGACCGAGGTGCTGTGGAGCGCCATCGAGCAGGCGCTGGCAGCCTGAGAGTCTGAGAGTCTTTCGCTCATGCCCGCGCATCACCCCAAAACACCCCTGCTCGTCGTTGCAAATGCTCGCCATAGCCCGAGCTATGGCTGCGCTTTGCGCCTAGCCCGGATGTTTCACCAGTCACTGTTGTATGGGC
>JBIIZX010000264.1:0-5303 GCA_044346055.1 Burkholderiaceae bacterium
GTCGTCGACAAGATCAAGGCCACGGCCACCGGCAATGTCGGGCCGCATGGAAACGTACCGCTGAAGCCGATCCTCATCCAGTCGGCCAAGGTCCTCTGAACTCCTCTGAACTCAACTACCGGACACTGCACATGATTCGCTTGCACACCACCATGGGCGTCATTGGCATCGAGCTCGATGAAGCCAAGGCCCCGAAGTCCGCCGCCAACTTCATCTCCTATGTGAAGTCGGGCCACTACAACAACACCGTGTTCCACCGCGTGATCAACGGCTTCATGATCCAGGGCGGCGGCTTCGAGACCGGCATGCGGCAAAAGCCCACCCAGGCGCCGATCGAGAACGAAGCCACCAATGGCCTGAAGAACAACAAGTACACGCTGGCGATGGCGCGCACCTCGGACCCCAACTCCGCCACCGCGCAGTTCTTCATCAACGTCGCCGACAACGAGTTTCTGAACCACACTGCGCCCACCGCGCAAGGCTGGGGCTATTGCGTCTTTGGCAAGGTGGTCGAGGGCACCGACGTCGTCGACAAGATCAAGAACGTGCGCACGGTGCGCTACGGCATGCACCAGGACGTGCCGGAGCAGGAAGTCATCATCGAGCGCGCGGAAATCGTCGCCTAGCGCCGCGCAGACCTGCTGCCGTGGCGCTGTTTCGCCTGCCACCGGCGCTCCTGGCGCGCACCGACCGCATCAGCCTGCACGATCCGGTCTTCATCTCCGATCTGCATCTGAACGCGGCGCAGCCGGCCACCCTGGCCGCATTCGCGCGCTTCTGCACCGAGGTCGCGCCCGCCCACAAGGAACTCGTGATCCTGGGGGATCTGTTCGAGTTCTGGGCCGGCGATGATGACTCGGACGGCGTCGGCCAGTCTGTAGCCAGAAGCCTGGCAACGTTGGCAGACACGGGCGTGCAGGTGTTCCTGATGCATGGCAACCGCGATCTGCTCATCGGCGCGGGCTTCTGCGCACGCGCCAAGGCCACGCTGCTGGCCGACCCCACGCTCGCACTCATCGATGGGCACGGCGTTCTGCTGTCCCACGGCGATGCCTACTGCACGCTGGATGCGCAGTACATGGCGTTTCGGCGCAAGGCGCGCAAGCCGCTGTTCCAGATCCTGTTTCTCGCCAAGTCACTGGCTGAGCGGCGCCGGCTCATCGGACAGGGGCGTGCAACCAGCGAGGCAGCCAAGGCCAGCAAGCCGATGAAGATCATGGACGTGACGCCGGCCGACATCGAGCAGGCGATGGCGCATGTCAGCGTGCGCACCATGGTGCACGGACACACCCACCGCCCCGCCACGCACCATCACGTGGTGAACGGCCAGGGCGCGACACGCATCGTGTTGCCGGACTGGGACGTGGACGCAGCGGAAAAACGCGGCGGCTACCTGACCGTGCGGGGCGGACGGTGGGAAGTGAGGAAGATTGAGGATTGAGGATTGAGGATTGAGGATTGAGCCCGGTCGCGTTGCTCAATCCTCGTAACTCACTCCTAACTCACTCTTCCACCAGCCGGTTCAGCTGCTTCGGGTCTACCGCGGCTTCTGGCACTGCGCGCTCGTCGACGAAGATGCCCTGGCTGCGCAGCGCTTCCTTCAGCGCCTCGATCTCGCGCTGCTGCGCGGCAGCGTGGTCGATGAGGCCGTGCAGCGCCTTGATCAGTGGATCGTCGCCGCTGGCACTGATGCCGTAGGCAGAAAAGCCGAGCCGATTCGCGGTGCTTTCACGCAGCGCGTCCGCTTCCTTGTGCAGAATGCGCGCCGGGTTTCCCACCGCGGTCGCATTGGCCGGCACTTCCTTGACCACCACGGCATTGGAGCCAACGTGCGCGCCGTCGCCCACGGTGAAGCTGCCAATCACCTGCGCGCCAGCGCCCACGATCACGCCGCGTCCCAGGGTCGGGTGGCGCTTGGTGCCCTTGGTGAGCGAGGTGCCGCCGAGCGTGACGCCCTGGTAGATCGTGCAGTCATCGCCAATCTCGGCGGTTTCGCCGATCACGATGCCCATGCCGTGGTCCATGAAGACGCGGCGACCGATGGTGGCACCCGGATGGATCTCTATCCCGGTGAGAAAGCGCCCGAGGTGCGAGACAAAGCGGCCGGGCCAACGCAGCCCGTGCGTCCAGCACCAATGCGCGATGCGATGCATCCATAACGCATGCAGGCCTGGGTAGCAGGTCAGGACCTCCCAAGCCGAGCGCGCCGCGGGATCGCGGTCGCGGATCGCAGTGATGTCCTCGCGCAGACGGCTCAAGAGGCCCTTCTTGGATGTTTGTTCGGACGGGTGTTCCGACTTGGAGCCCGCAAGGATTCTAGAGGCCTCGACGCCAGCGGCGGCATCCAGGTTGTCATAGGCCTGGGCGTGGTGCCGTCATTTGGGCTGCCTGCGGCTGCCCGGGAAGCTGGACGCCAGTCCGACAAGCCCCCTGGCCTGCTGTCTGGGGTCGGCAATGTCGACAAGCGCCTCGCTCGGCGTTGTCGCCCGTCGCAAGCTTCACAAAGCAGCCTCTCGGGTCGGTCTCACCACACAGCCTCACCAGCCAGCCTCTCATGCAAACATCATGGACCGCGCTTGCGCCCGGCCCGGTCGCGTTTGGGCTGCTCCATGGCCGCACACACGCCGCGCAGGATGTCGATCTCGGGCTGCGACAGCCCAGCGCGCGCAAACAGACGCCGCAGGCGCGCCATCAGGTTGCCGGGTTCCTCCGGCTTCAGGTAGCCGACTGCGATCAGCGCCTGCTCCAGGTGCACGTAGAACTTTTCCACCGCCGCGAGATCGGCCGGGGTTTCGTCAACGAAGGGGCTGGCGGCAAGCGCGCTCTCGAGCGCCAGCGCCCGCCGGCATTCATATGCGGTGACCTGCACGGCCTGCGCCAGGTTGAGCGAGCCATGCTCTGCATCGGCGGCAATCGCGCAGCAGGCCTGGCAGCGCTCCACGTCGTCGTTCAGCAGGCCCGAGCGCTCCGGGCCGAACACAAAGGCCACATCGCCCTGCAGCTGCCCCTGCAGCAGCGCGCGCGCCTGCTGAACGGCCTCGTGCACGTCGATCAGCGGCGGGCCAAACTGGCGCGCGTAGCCGGTCATGGCATAGGCGCGCGTGGCACCGGCGAGCGCGGCCGCCAGCGTGGGCTGTACCAGCGCATTGGCCAAGAGGTCGATGCCGTGGGTAGCCAGTGCTCGAGCCTGCGCATCGTCCTTGAACGCGGGCTCCTGGGGTGCGACCACCACCAGTTGCACGAAGCCCATGGTGCGCAAGGCGCGCGCAGCCGCGCCGATGTTCGCAGGCAGCGACGGCGTCACGAGCACAAAGCGCACGCGCGGCGCCAGGTGGGTGAAGTTGGCAGGGTCGGTCAAGGCGTGGAGATCACGGCAGGGGCGGGTGAGTGTCGGGACAGAATGCTGGAGAAGTGCCTTTAGAATGCTTGGCAGTCTAGCGATCGCGCCCCTGCGCCCTCGCCCGTTCCTTACTCCCGCTGACGCCATGCACCCGATGCTGAACACGGCCATCAAGGCCGCGCGCAAAGCCGGCGCGATCATCAATCGCGCTTCGCTCGACCTTGACCTGGTGCGCGTGAGCTCCAAGGGCCGCAGCGACTTCGTCACCGAAGTCGACCGCGCTGCCGAAGCGGCGATCATCGACGTGCTCAAGCACGCCTATCCCAGCCACGCCATCCTGGCCGAGGAATCCGGCGCCAGCAATCCCGAGGGCGAGCAGGAGTACACGTGGATCATCGATCCACTCGATGGCACCACCAACTTCATCCACGGCTTTCCGCAGTACGCGGTCTCGATCGCCCTGCAGCACCGCGGCCAGATCACGCAGGGCTGTGTCTACGACCCCAACCGCAACGAACTCTTCACCGCAACGCGCGGGCGTGGCGCCTTTGTCGATGACCGGCGCATCCGCGTGTCGCGTCGCACCCGGCTGTCGGAGTCGCTCATTGGCACCGGCTTTCCTTTCCGCCAGCTCGATCACCTGGACGAATACGTCCGCATGTTCAAGAAGATCACCGAGGCCACGGCAGGCATTCGCAGGCCGGGTGCTGCCGCGCTTGATCTCGCCTACGTTGCCGCCGGGCGCTTTGACGGCTTCTGGGAGCTGGGCCTGTCACCCTGGGACATGGCCGCCGGCGGTCTGCTGATCACCGAGGCCGGCGGCATGGTGAGCGATTTTGTCGGCGAGCAGAACTGGCTCACCAGTGGCCAGATCGTCTGCGGTAGTCCGAAAGTGTTTGAGCAGTTGCTGCCGCTGGTGCAGGAAGTGCACGCGTCATCGCAACCCCCGCCGCGCGCACGGTAGTTTCGCCGGGCCGGACTTCAGCTTGGAGCGGGAGGCTCGTGCGCGCTATCGAATTGAGCGGACCCACTTTTGCACGGGTGGTGGTGGTGGACTCTCGGCTTTCGCAATCTCCGGTTCTCGGGGCGGTCGATGATCCCTTGGCGCATCGGCGCGAGTAGCGACAGGCTCCCCGGACCTTTCCGGCCCGTTCAACAGGCCGAGAATGTTTGCGAGGCTCAAGGCTGCCGCAACGAGGTTTGGTTGCGTTGACTGGAAGGCCTTCTGTAGAACTTCAGCGGCGTAGCGGGTGTCTTTTGCAAAGAGGAGTGGGTCGACAGCCTCGCCCGGGTAGACACGCCGATACTCCATGCATAAGCGGCCAAGCGGCATCAGAGCTTCTTGGTTCATGGCGCTCCCCTGCCCTTATGCAGTTTCACCGTGGTACGTGGAGTCCAGCCCTTCGGCTTCCTCCTTGTTGCTGACGCGCGCTCTGACCAGCAGGTTGAGAACGTACGCAAGCAGCAAGGTTACGATGAACGAAAAGACTGCGACGATTCCGGTCGCTGCGAGTTGGGCCGACAATGACGCATTCGGCGCGACCTCAGGTGCAGCGAACACTCCGACCATGACCGAGCCGACGCAACCAGCCACACCATGGACTCCGAAGACATCGAGCGAATCGTCAAACAAGCCGGCACGGCGCAAGAGCACCGCTCCAACGAAGGCCGCAGCGGCACCGAGCGCACCGATGAGCAAGGCCGCCTCGGTCCCCACGTAACCCGATGCCGGCGTAATCGCCACCAGCGCACCGATCGCTCCAGTAAGAACGCCGATCATCGTTGTGAACCGGCGCAAGATCATCTCAATGACCATCCACGCCGCGACGCCGCCGCAGGCCGCGACATGTGTATTGATCAACGCGCGAACCGCCGAGCCATCTGCAGCCAGCGCTGAACCTGCATTGAATCCGTACCAGCCGATGATCAAGAAAGCAGCACCGAGGGCGACCAAGGCGGGACT
>JBIIZX010000265.1:0-5298 GCA_044346055.1 Burkholderiaceae bacterium
GCGCGGATCCTTCAGCGCCGCCGCCGCCACAGGCGCGCGCGTCCACAGCACCACGTCGACGCGCTGGCCGGTGCCATTGCGCAAGCGAGCACGCCAGCGCAAACCGTCCGATGCGTCGGGCAGCGCCTCGGCAGTGGCGGCATCGAGCACGGTGACAACGGCTTCGTCCTCTGCGTGCTGCACCATGGTCCGCTCCGCCATGGGACGGCGGTCGAGCACGCTCACCACTTCGAACAGTTGCACCTCGCCGGGTGCGCCATAGGTCGTTTGCACCCGCTTGTGCCAGGCGGCATCGAACTGCCGCTCGGCGCTGGCCCGATCGGTCCACAGATACACGCCGCCAAAGCGACCGTCCTCGGCAATCGAATGGAACTTGGTGATGAGCCCCGGCAGCACCGCGTACTCTGGCACCGATTTACGAAAGCCCCGATGCACCAGAAAGTCGGCTGCATACCACGGCCGCTTGACCTTGGTGACGACCAGCACCTGCCCGCTGGCTGGCACGGCATTGGGAGCGTCGGGAGCGGCGAGAGCGGTGGCCGCAGCAAGTGACAGGCTGGCCGCGCAGGCCAGCGCGGGAAGGGCAAGGATCGGCGACATTTTTAGCTCCAGGTGAAGTGAATCGGTAGGCACATCGCATTGGACGACTGCGGGCACGGCGTTGTGACAACGGCGGTGCGCTGCTCGGGCACGCCGCCGTGCAGCTCGTCGCAGCAAACGCCTTCTCCATCGCGGGCTGGTTAAGCTCACCGGCACTGAACACTGGAGCGTTGCTCATGCGACCTTTCTTCACGCCCGCCCTGCTGCTGGCCGCCGCGCTTGCCGCGGGCGGCGCCCATGCCAATCCGGTCGAGGAACTGCGCAACCGCCTCGCCGGCTTTTCGTCCTCCGAGCAGGTCGCCATGCGTGCGGACGTGCGCAGCAACGGCCGCAGTGGTGAAGGCAAGGAGCAAAAGCCGCGGCAGACGCAGGCCGTGGTGCTGATCGAGGACGGACCGCATGGCCTGAAGCTAGGCTGGACTTCAAAGCAGGTGCAGGCCGCGCGCGAGGAAAGCCGGCGGCGCGCGGTCAATGCCGAGGCCGAAACCCCCAACCTGGATGCGCTCACGGCCATCGACGCGCGCCAGGCCGCGCAGCTGCTCGACTACGCGTCGGCCTTGCACCAGCAGCTCACGGGCGCCGAACTGCTGGAAGACAAGCAGGACAGCTGGCAGGGCCGGCCGGCGCGCCTGCTGCGCATTAAGCCCGCGCTCGCGCTGGGCAAGGACGAGAAAAAGGCCATCAAGTCGATCGAGTCCGAGATGCGCGTGTGGCTCGACGCGGACGGCGTGCCGCTCGCCGTCGAGCGCAAGTACCGGCTGAAAGGAAGCCGCTTCCTGATCAGCTTCGAGGCCGGCGAATCGAGCAGCGTGACGCTCGGGCGCGTGAAGCGCCGGCTGGTCGCGACGAGTTCAACGCGCGAATCGGAAGGCTCCGGCATGGGCTTTTCTTCGCAGGAGCGCACCGTCATCACCTTGCAGGCGATCTGAGCGCCTGCGGCCACTGCACGGCCAGTCGCTGCGGCGCGGGCCCGCGCCCGCACTTCGCGCCCGCGTGTGCCCCCAATCGAGTCCCCACTTCACGCCCGCCGGCCGCATTTCGTCGCAGTGCTGCTGCGACGGTGACAAGCCATACCTAGGATCCAATCACCACAACAATCAAAAGCAGGCCGCGATGAGTCCCTCCTGGCCCCTCCACATCACCATCCACACCATTGCCGCGCTCACCGCGCTGGTGCTCGGCATCGTGCAACTGGCTGCACCCAAGGGCACCATCAATCACCGCCTGCTCGGCTGGGTGTGGGTGACCGCGATGCTGGTCGTGGCCCTGACCTCGCTGCTGATCCGCGACAAGGGGCTGCCCAACATCGGCGGCTACACGCCGATCCACATCTTCACGGTCGTGACGCTCATTACGCTGCCGATCGTCGTCATCCGCGCGCGGCGCAAGGACATCGCGGGGCACCGCAAGGCGGTCACGCGGCTCTTCTTCGGCGCGCTTGTGGTCGCCGGCATCTTCACGCTGCTGCCCAGCCGGCGGCTGGGGCACCTGCTGTGGTCTTCGCTGGGGCTCATCGGTTGAACCCGGCGATCGCCCAAGCAATTCGGCTCCTTGTTCCCAAGGCTACCCGCGCCGCACCGATGGGAGCATCATCGCGCCCAGCCAATAGTCGGGAAAAAAGGGCCATGACGCAAAAGACGGCAACCGCGCGCAGCGGCAACTACACCCTCATCGGCCTGGTGGTCGGCCTCGTGCTCGGGGTCGTGCTCAAACTGCTTGGCAACCCGGGCGGCTTCGGGTTTGGCTTTGGCATCGCGGCGGGCATCCTGGGCGGCATCCTGCTGGACCCCGGTGAGTCGCGCGTCAAGCGCATTGGCGCCGGCGTGCTGCTGGTGGCAGTCACGCTCGCCTCGGTGTACTTCGGGCCCTGAAGCGCGCGAGCCTGCGCTGGCCAACGCTGCTCAACGACTGGCGCCGCAATTGAGAACCGCCTGAGGCGCCGCCGACCAGACGCCCAGTCCACGGCCGGGATCACTGGGGCGGATCACTGCGGCATTGCACAAGCTAGTGGCACAATCGGTGACGAGCTGGTTACACCCTTGTCGCACGCAATTGCCTTTAGTCCCTCCCGATGGAAACGAAAGCTGCCCCCTTCAACAACAAGAGCGATGCGCCGGCCGCCGACAACAAGAAAGGCGAACGCACCGAGGGCGATGGCAAGCCCGCGCCGAGCACCAATTTCATCCGCAACATCATTGCCGACGATCTGGTGCGCGGCACCTATGCCGAGCGCAAGTGGGCCGGGCAGCCCGGCCCGTATGACCGGCACGCCAGCGCGCCGCTGGATACGGCCAGGATCCGCACCCGCTTTCCGCCCGAGCCCAACGGCTACTTGCACATTGGCCACGGCAAGAGCATTTGCCTGAACTTTGGCCTGGCGCGGGACTTTGGCGGGCGCTGCCACATGCGCTTTGACGACACCAACCCGGTCAAGGAAGACCAGGAGTTTGTCGACGGCATTCTGGACAGCGTGCGCTGGCTGGGCTTTGACTGGGAAAGCCAGGGCGAGAAGAATCTGTATCACGCCTCGGACTACTTTGAGGACATGTATCGCTTTGCCGCGCACCTGATTGCGACCGGCTATGCCTACGTGGACGAGCAAAGCGCCGATCAGATGCGCGAGACGCGCGGCACCCTCACGCAGCCCGGCAGCAACTCGCCCTACCGCGACCGGCCGATCGAGGAGAACCTGCGCTTGTTTGGCGAGATGCGCGCCGGCCAGCATGCCGAAGGCAGCATGATCCTGCGCGCCAAGATCGACATGGGCTCGCCCAACATCAACATGCGCGACCCGGCGATCTACCGCATTCGCTTTGCCGAGCACCACATGACCGGCAACGCGTGGAAGGTGTACCCCATGTACTCCTACGCGCACCCGATCGAAGACGCGCTTGAGAACATCACTCACTCCATTTGCACGCTGGAGTTCGAAGACCAGCGGCCGTTTTACGACTGGGTGCTCGAACGCATCGTGCCGCTGCTGCGCCGGCCGCAGTTTGAGGCTGCCAAGGCGCTGCTGGAGACCATCGCGACCGAAGGTGTTGAGGCCAAGAAGCAGTTCGCACTGCACTGCCGCAACATGGTGGAAAAAAGCCGCGACAAGCTTGGGGCTTCGCGCTACGAGCGCCGCGTGGAAGCCATGTTTGCCAGTTGGAGCAAGAACCCCGATCTGGCGCTGAACGACGCCGACGAGTTTCTCAAGCTGCTGCGTGAACACACCCAGCACTTCACGCCGCTGCTGCAGGCCGCACTCGACGAGCGCATTCCCAACCCCTTCATGCTGCCGCACCAGTACGAGTTCAATCGGCTGAACCTGACCTACGTGGTGATGAGCAAGCGCAAGCTGATCCAGCTGGTTGAAGAAAAGCACGTCGACGGCTGGGACGACCCGCGCATGCCCACGCTGGTGGGCCTGCGCCGCCGCGGCTTTACGCCACAGGCGATCCAGACCTTCATGGAGCGCATTGGCGTTTCAAAGAGCACGCAGTGGATCGACTACAGCGTGCTGGAGCAAACACTGCGCGACGATCTCGACAGCAGCGCCCCGCGCGCCACCGCCGTGCTTGAGCCGATCAAGCTCATCATCGACAACTACCCGGCGGGACAGACAGAGGACTGCACCTTCGCCGTCCACCCGCACAAGCCCGAGCTCGGCACGCGCACGATCCCCTTTGCGCGCGAGCTGTGGATCGAGCGCGAAGATTTCAACGAAACGCCGCCCAAAGGCTACTTCCGCCTCACGCCGGGCGGCATGGTCCGTCTGCGCAGTGCCTACGTGATCAAGTGCACCGGCGTGGAGAAAGATGCAGCCGGCAACATCGTGGCCGTGCACGCGGAGTATCTGCCGGAGACCAGGAGCGGCACCGAAGGTGCCAACAGCGTCAAGGTGAAAGGCGCCATCCACTGGCTGCCCGTACACGCCGCGCGGCCCGCCGAAGTGCGCATGTACGAGCGCTTGCTGACCGACCCGCAGCCCGACGCAGGCGGCAAGGACTTCCTGGCGCTGCTAAACCCCAACAGCAAGCGCGTGCTCAACGCCTTCGTGGAAGAGTCACTCGCAAACGCACAGCCCGATGACAAGGTCCAGTTCGAGCGGCACGGGTACTTCGTGGCGGATCGGAAGGATCACACCGGGCTGAAGCCGGTGTTCAATTTGGCTGTGACGTTGAAGGATTCTTGGGGGAAGTAGCGGTGCAGAGTGACCAGAGAAACCGACCACTGTTGGAGGTGCTTAACGCTCTGCATGAGAAGTTTGGCGCGAACCTCAAGACCTCTGAGCAGTACGCGAAGATCGGCGAACCACATCGAGCTCGAGCGAACGCAATTTGGTGCGTGGGCAAAGAGCTCAAAAACCAAGGGACGCTTCTAAAGCACCAAACTGAGTTAGCAACCTGCCCGTGCGAGATTTTCAGCGATCTCGCTTGCGCAACCTACTTTGCATACTGCGGCTTGGATGTGGCCGCCAAGACGTTGACGCGGCGCGCGCTTGAACTGGGTGTAGCAACGATAGTTTTTTGGGACGATGGTCCAAAGTATTGGGGCTGGAGAACACGCGACGAAGACCTGAGTTTCGCCGACATAACCTCAGTGTTATCTTCCTCCGGATATGTTGACTTTCTCGCCAATGAAGGGTGTGAGGCCATAGAGCGTCTACCTGAAATCCTTGGCAGCATGAAACAAGCCTTCAAATGCTTGAGT
>JBIIZX010000266.1:0-5293 GCA_044346055.1 Burkholderiaceae bacterium
CCTGATCTCGCGCCTGCTGCCTCCGAACAACGTCCTGCTTGACCTGTCCGCGTCGAGCAAGAAGCGGGTGTTCGAGCAAGCCGGCCTGCTGTTTGAAAACAACCAGGGCATCGCGCGGGCCCAGGTGTTCGACAGCCTGTTCGCGCGCGAGCGGCTTGGCTCCACCGGACTGGGACAAGGTGTGGCGATCCCGCACGGTCGCATCAAGGGGCTGAAGGAAGCCGTGGCCGCCGTCGTGCGCCTGGCCGAGCCGGTGCCGTTTGACGCACCCGATGGCCGCCCGGTCAATCTCCTGGTCTTTCTCCTGGTGCCTGAGCAGGCCACGCAGCAGCATCTGGACATCCTGTCCGAGCTCGCGCAAATGCTTTCGGACAAGCCATTTCGCGAGAGTTTGCTCACGGTTTCCGAGCCCGGCAGCATTCATGCCAAGCTCGCCAGCTGGGGCCCGATCCGTCCGGCTGCCTGACCTCCGGCGCGCCACAGCGAGCAGGTGGGTTCGCATTCGGTGGAGCGCTGCACGTTCCGTAGTGCGTTCCTGATGCGTTGCCTTGCGCGGCTATCCTTGCAGCATGCCGACCATCACCTCCCTGTTCGAAGACAACCGCGAGCCACTGCGGCTGCAGTGGGTTGCGGGGCGCAGCGGCGGTGGCCGCGCCTTTCGCCCCACTGGCCAGACCGTGGACGTGCGGACCTCGGACCTGGTCGGCCACCTGAACCTGATTCACCCCGAGCGCATTCATGTGCTCGGCGGGCCGGAAGTTGACTACGTCACCCGCATCGAGGGTGCGCGCCGCATCCACTATGCGAGTGAGCTGCTGCACGCCGGGCCGCTCGGGCTGATCGTCGCCGAGGGGCTATCGGCACCGGCCGAGCTAATCAACATGGCCGAGCAACTGGGCGTGGCCATGTTCAGTACCCCGCTTGCCGCCGCCGAGGTGATCGACCTCCTGCGCATTTACCTCACCAAGGCGCTGGCGCCCCACTGCACGATGCACGGCGTGTTCATGGACGTTCTGGGCATGGGCGTTCTGATCGCCGGTGAGTCGGGCGTGGGCAAGAGCGAGCTGGGGTTGGAGCTCATCAGCCGCGGCCACGGTCTGGTGGCCGACGACGTGGTCGACTTCGCGCGCGTGGCGCCCGATTCGATCGAAGGCCGCTGCCCGCCGCTGCTGGCCAATCTGCTCGAGGTGCGTGGCCTGGGCCTGCTCGACATCAGGACGATCTTCGGCGAGACCGCCGTGCGCCGCCGCATGAAGCTGCGCCTGATCGTCGAACTGCGCAGGCTGGCTGCCAATGAAGTGATGGAGCGGCTGCCGCTGGCAGGTGTTGCCGAAGACGTGCTGGGCCTGCCCGTGTACAAGGTGGTGATCCCGGTGGCGGCCGGCCGCAATCTGGCCGTTCTTCTCGAAGCGGCCGTGCGCAACACAATCCTCAAGCTGCGCGGCATCGACACCCTTAACGAGTTCGCCGAGCGCCAGCGCCGGGCCATGGAGAGCTGAGGGCGGCGTCAGGGTACCGGCTCGTTTCACCGCGTGCCGTCAACCTGCGCCCGCGGTCGCCGTTGGAGCCTGACCGGCGTGGCATGCTTTCGTCGGCGTGGCCGGTTTCTTCGGACCACCATGCTTGAAGAACGACCGATCAAGAGCGACAAGTGCATCAATGCGCGAACCAGCGCCAACCACGAGGAGAGAGGAACATGATCAAGCGTCTTGTATTTGCCACCTGTATGGCACTGGCCCTGCCGTTTGCCGCCCAGGCCGAGACCGCCCAGCAGCAGAAAATGAGTGTCTGCAACAAGCAGGCGGGCGAAAAGGCCCTGAAGGGCGATGACCGCAAGAAGTTCATGTCAGAGTGCCTGTCGGCCGACAACAAGCCGGTAACGCAGCAGGACAAGATGACTGCCTGCAACAAGACGGCGGGTGAGAAGGCGCTCAAGGGCGACGATCGCAAGAAGTTCATGTCCGATTGCCTGAAGGGCTGATCCGAGCAATCCCGCGCAGCAAGGACAAGAAAGGGGCGCCGCGAGCGCCCCTTTTCTTGCGCAGCCGGGACGCGCCGCCCGCCGCGGCCCCTTGTGACGGAAGCCACGTCAGCTGCAAGCGCTACGGCTGGCCGCAGCTCCCGTGCCAGAATCGCCGCATGCGTCTTGTGCTCGTCACCGGGATGTCCGGCGCCGGCAAGTCGGTGGTGATCCGGCTGCTGGAGGACACTGTCTACTATTGCGTGGACAACCTCCCGCTGCGCTTCCTCGTGGACGTAACGCAATACCTGAATGCCAACGGCCATGTTGATCTGGCAGTGTCGATCGACGCCCGCTCCGAAGCCGAGCTGTCCGAGCTGCCGGAGCTGCTGGGCCAGCTGCGCCGTGACGGCCACGACATCAAGGTGCTGTTTCTCACCGCATCCGACACCGCGCTGGTCAAGCGCTACAGCGAGTCGCGCCGGCGCCATCCGATGACCCAGCGGCTGGCGCGCGCGGGCAAGAATTCGGCGGCCGAGGAGCCGACCCTGCTGGACTCGATCCAGGCCGAACGCGAGCTGCTGGCGCCCCTGGTGGGCAAGGCGCACACGATCGACACCAGTGATCTGCATCCAAACGCGCTGCGCAACTGGGTGCGCGAGTTCGTCGCCAGCCCGCGCGTGCATCTGACCCTGACCTTCGAGTCCTTCGCCTTCAAGGACGGCATCCCGGTGGCGGCCGACCTCGTGTTCGACGTACGCAATCTGCCCAACCCGTTCTACGACCCGCAGCTGCGGCCGCTCACCGGCCTCGACCAGCCTGTCATCGACTTCCTCGTAGCGGTGCCCGAGGTGGCGCAAATGACGCAGGACATCGGCGACTTCATTGAACGCTGGCTGCCTGGCTACCTGGCGGATAACCGTCACTACGTGACCGTCGCCATTGGTTGCACCGGCGGCCAGCACCGGTCCGTTTACGTGACCGAGCAGCTGGCCAGCCGCTTTCGTGCCAAGGAACACGTGGTGGTGCGGCACCGGTCGATTCAGCGGTCGGCCAAGTAAAACCCGTCAACGATCGGATATCGCAGGTGCGTGACTTTCAGAACGCTCGCAACTCAGGCGCGCTGCCGCGCGTTACCAAGCTCTAGCCCGGATGTTTCACCAGGTCGCCCCCGTGCACCCACCATCTCCCTCTGGAAGCTGCAGCGACAGCCTGCCATCGGCCAAAACCATTTTGGTTCGTCGGGGCTACGCGGGTTTGCGCGGCGCCCCCGCCTTCGCGGGGGCAGGCTCTGCGCGGCCATGTTGCTCAAGAGATCGCCGATGCCTGCGGGCATCGGCTGCGCCTCTCTCGCGCAACCTGGCTCGCGCACGCATCCGCGCAAATCCCGCGTCCCTGATGAAACATCCGGGCTAGATGCGCATCGCCCTGTTTCCGCTGAACGCGGTGCTGTTCCCCGGCGGCGTGCTGCCGCTGCGGGTGTTCGAGGCGCGCTATATGGACATGGTGCGCGACTGCATGCAGACCGAGTCGCCGTTTGGCGTGTGCCTCATTTCCCAGGGCGGCGACACCGGGCGTGCCGCCGCGACTGAGAACGTGGGCTGCCTGGCGCACATCGGCGCCTGGGACATGCAACAGCTGGGGCTGCTCAACCTGCGCTGCATCGGCGGCGATCGCTTTCGCGTCACTGAACGCACAGTGGAAGCCAACGGCCTGATTCGCGCCCAGGTCACGCTGCTGGACGCCGATGTTGACCAGGAACTGAGCGCTGAGCACCGGCCGTGCGCGCAACTGCTGCAACGGGTGATCGACGACGTCAAGGCCGAAGCACGGCGCGCCGCCGACAGTGACGAGACCGTGAAGATGCCCTTCGAACCGCCGTACCGGCTCGACTCCAGCGTGTGGGTGGGCAATCGGCTCTGTGAGGTGCTGCCCGTGCCGCTGAAGGCGAAGCAGAAGCTGATGGAACTGGACGACGCCTACACGCGGCTGCAGATCATCACGCAGTACCTGAAGCAGCACGAGGTGTTGTAGGGGGTTTGCAGTCGGGAGGCGAACGTTGGGCGGCGGCCGTAGGCCCAATCCGCAATCCGCAATCCGCAATCCTCACTCCTCACTCCTCACTCCTCAATCCTCGCTCCTTCGAGTTCCCCCAGCAGCCGCTTGACCGGTGCCGGCAGCGCGAGCGTGTGCAGCGAGGACAGGGGCATCCAGTCTTCGCCGGGCTCGCGCAGCCCGCTCGGCGGCGCGGGCAGCGCGAGCAGTGCCGGCGTGTAATCGAGCGTGTAGTGGGTGAAGCCGTGGCGGCGGGCGGGGAGCCAGCGCGGTGTGCCGCCGAGTGCGGCGGCAGCGGCCGTCAGTGAGTCGCGGCTGTCAAAGGTCGGCGGCGCCCACAGCCCGCCCCATAAACCCTCGGCAGCGCGCTGCCGCAGCAATACGGCGTCGTCGGCCATGGCCAGCAACCAATACGCGTGCCGCACCGGCACCTTGCGCGCTGGCCGCGGCGAGGGCAGTTCGTGGACGCGCTCGGCGGCCAGCGCCGCGCAGCTCGCACGCACCGGGCAGGCATCACAGCGCGGCTTGCTGGTCGTGCACAGCGTTGCGCCAAGATCCATCAAGGCCTGTGTGTAGGTCGGCATCGCCGCGGACTGGGGCAACAAGTCGGCCGCAAGCGTCCACAGCTTGCGCTCCACCGCGGCTTGGCCGGCAAAGCCATCGACACAGAAGTGCCGCGCCAGCACGCGCTTGACGTTGCCGTCCAGGATGGGCGCGCGCTCCTCAAAGCAGAAGGCAGCAATCGCCGCCGCGGTAGAGCGGCCAATGCCCGGCAGTTCTGTCAGCAGTGCAGCGCTGCGCGGAAAGGTGCCGCCGTGGTGCTCGACCACCGCGCGCGCGCAGGCGTGCAGGTTGCGCGCGCGGGCGTAGTAGCCAAGGCCGGCCCACAGCGCCAGCACGTCGTCCAATGGCGCGGCCGCCAGCGCCTGCACGTCGGCAAAGCGCTCGAGAAAGCGCGCGTAGTAGCCAGTCACCACGCTGACCTGGGTCTGCTGCAACATGATCTCGGACAGCCAGACGCGATACGGATCGCGCGTACGCTGCCAGGGCAGGTCCTGGCGGCCATGGCTGCGCTGCCAGCGGACCAGTTGCTCGGCGAACTCAGAGCCTGAGAGTTTTTCGAGCGTGGCCGAGCAGCGCACCAAAACGCACCTGATCTAGCCCGGATATTTCACCAGTATGAGGTCAGCGGCCACGTGCTTACGCGCGTTGTCAGAGGAGAACGAGGCCTGCAGACAACCGAGGATCGCCGATGCCAAAGTGTACGCAAGACAAGAT
>JBIIZX010000013.1:0-17761 GCA_044346055.1 Burkholderiaceae bacterium
GACCGGCGGGCACTTCATCTCAACCCCGGATCCCCCCGCAACCGCTCCACCGCCAGATCAACAAATGCGCGCACCTTCTGCGTCGCGCGCCGCCCCTCGTGGTGAACCACGTGCACCGGCAGCGGCGCGGTCTCGAATGCCTGGAGCACCACCTGCAACGCACCGCTGCGCACCTGCGCGGCCACCTGGTAGCTCAGCAGCCGCGCAATGCCCAGACCGGCCAGCGCGGCGGCGACGGCCGAGTCGTTTGTCGTCGTGCGCATGCGAGGCTGCAGGCGCTGCACATGCGTGGTGCCCGCGTCGTTGAACCGCCACTCCGACACCGGGTTCACCCCGGCCGCAGACACAATGGTGTGGCCCGCCAGATCGTCCGGCCGCTGCGGCACGCCCCGCGCCTGCAGGTACGCCGGCGACGCCACCAGCACGCGGCGCACGCGCCCCACGCGCACCGCCTGCAGCGATGAGTCCGGCAGCTCGCCGATGCGGACCGCGACGTCGATGCCTTCCTCGACGACGTTGACCACGCGGTCGAGGAACAGGCATTGCGCGTCCACCTCCGGGAACTGCTCCAGGTAGCTGACGAGGATGGGTGTGACGTAGACCTGGCCGAACAGCACCGGCGCGGTGAGCGTGAGCGTGCCGCGCGGGGTGGCGTGGGTGCCGGTGGCGGCGGTTTCCGCTTCATCGATATCGGCCAGGATGCGGCGGCAGTCGTCGGCAAAGCGGGCGCCGGCATCGGTCACGCGCACCACGCGCGTGGTGCGCGTGAGCAGGCGCAGGCCAAGCCGCTCCTCGAGTTCGGCCACCGCGCGCGTGACCACGGGCGGCGACAGGTTGAGCTTGCGTGCAGCACTGGCAAAGCCACCGCTGTCGACGACCGCGACGAAGGCGGTCATGGCCTGCAGGCGATCCATGTTGTTTCGATTCCGGAAATGCTGAGTTGGTCGGTACGGGGATTCTCCACGCAAGCGGGTGGGCGGACAGTTCGCCTGTCGCATCCACCCCAAGGCCGCCACAATGCTGACCGCCCCGTTCTTCACCGAAGTGCCGCAAGACCTTGGCGACGATGCCGCCTGGCTGGGCCGCGACGTTCTGCTTGCCCTGGCCGAGATGCCTCGCCACCTACCCGCTGCCACCGACTCAGGAACCCGCCATGACCACGCCCGCCGCGCCGCGCCCGCCCCTGCCGCCGTTCACGCGCGAGGCCGCGATCCAGAAGGTGCGCCTTGCCGAGGATGCCTGGAACACGCGTGACCCGCAGCGTGTGGCGCTGGCCTACACGGTGCACACCATTTGGCGCAACCGCGCCGAGTTTCCGGTCGGGCGTGCGCAGGTGCAGGCCTTCCTCGAGCGCAAGTGGGCACGCGAGCTGGACTACCGGCTGATCAAGGAACTCTGGGCCCACGACGGGCACCGCATCGCCGTGCGCTTTGCCTACGAGTGGCACGACGATGCCGGCAACTGGTTCCGCTCCTACGGCAACGAGAACTGGGAGTTCGACGACCTGGGCTACATGCACCGGCGCTTTGCCAGCATCAACGACAAGCCCATTGCCGCCGCGGATCGCAAGTTCCACTGGCCGCAGGGCCGGCGGCCCGATGACCATCCGGGCCTGAGCGAGCTGGGCCTGTGAGCACGGCAGTGAACTCCGCCGCGCTCATCGAGACCGATGTCGCGATCATCGGCGCCGGCAGCGCCGGCATGTCGGCCTACCGTGCCGCACTGGCACACACCCCGCGCGTGCTGCTGATCGAGCGCGGCGTCTACGGCACCACCTGCGCGCGCGTGGGCTGCATGCCGAGCAAGCTGCTGATCGCCGCGGCCGACGCCGCGCACGGCGTGGCGGCGGCGGCGCGCTTCGGCGTGACGGCCGGCGCGGTGACGATCGACGGCCGCGCCGTGATGGCACGCGTACGCAGTGAGCGCGATCGCTTTGTCGGCTTCGTCGTCGATGCGGTGCAGGGCTGGCCTGCCGAACACCGCCTGCTGGGCGAGGCCAGCTTTCTCGACGACGAGACGCTGCAGGTGGGTGCCACGCGCGTGCGGGCGCACCGCATCGTCATCGCCACCGGTTCACGCCCGGCCGTGCCCGAGGGCTGGCGCGCCGCACTCGGCGATCGGCTGCTCGTTAATGACGACGTGTTCGAGTGGGATGACCTGCCGCGTTCGGTGGCGGTGGTCGGCGCCGGCGTCATTGCCCTCGAGCTGGCGCAGGCCCTGCATCGGCTGGGCGTGCGCGTGCGCCTGTTCGCCCGCAGCGCGCGTGTGGGCCCGCTGACCGACCCGGCGCTGCAGGCGCTGGCGCGGCAGGTGTTTGAGGACGCGCTGCCAACCGCGCTGGACCTGGCGCAGATCGAGCCGCGCCGCGTGCGTGATGGTCAAGGCGACGGCGAAAGCGACGGCGTGATCGTGCGCGCCACGCGCCGCGACGGCAGTGTGCACGAGGAACGCTTCGACTGGCTGCTCGCGGCCACCGGGCGCCGGCCAAACGTCGACGGCCTGAACCTCGCGCGCACATCGCTGCCGCTGGATGCTGCCGGGGTGCCCGTATTCGACCGGCGCAGCGCGCAGGTCGGCGACCGGCCGGTCTTCATCGCCGGCGATGCGAGTGCCGACCGACCGCTGCTGCACGAGGCGGCCGACGAGGGGCGCATCGCCGGCGACAACGCCGGCCGCTTTCCGGACGTGCGCGTACGGCCGCGCCGCGCGCCGCTGGCGGTGGTGTTCAGCGAACCGCAGATCGCACTGGCCGGCGCCAGCCATGCGGAACTGACGGCGGGCGGCGTGCGCTTTGAGACCGGCCACGTCTCGTTCGACGACCAGGGCCGCAGCCGGGTGATGGGGCGCAACCGCGGCGCGCTGCACGTGTACGGCGAAGTCGGCAGCGGACGCTTTCTCGGCGCGGAGATGCTGGGCCCGGCGGCCGAGCACATTGGCCACCTGCTGGCCTGGTCGGCGCAGCGCGGCGATATCGTGCAGCAGATGCTGGATAGCCCGTTTTATCACCCGGTGGTCGAGGAAGGCCTGCGCACCGCCCTGCGTCAGTTGCAGCGCGCGCTGCGCATGGGGCCGGTGCCGGTCGAGCGTTGCCTGGACTGCGGGCCGGGCGCGTGATCGCAACAGCAGGGCACAACATCACGGCGCAGCATCAGGGCGCAATACCAGGGCGCAGCACCAGCGCGCAGCACCAGGGCGCCACAGGCAAGCGTCACATCGGGAGCAACGCGATGATCGAGGTCTACACCGCGAACACGCCGAACGGCGTGAAGCTGCCCTCTCGACTCAAGACCACCAAGCACACCTGCCTGGCCGCCAGGGCTTAACGCCTGCGCCACACACTCGCCAGCCATGGCTGTTGCTCCCGCGGCAGGCCCGGCGGGCGGTAGAAGTGGTCCAACTCGTCGAAGCCTGCCGCCGTCACCAGCGCGCGCCAAGTCGGCCAGTCGTGGAACGCGCCATAGCGCTCACCGTTCCAGCCCTCCTGGCCATCGCCGCGTGGGTTGGAACTGAACAACACGCCGCCCGGCCGCAGGCAGGCATGCAGTTGTTGCAGCACCTGCGGCAGCACTTGGCTGGGCACGTGGAACAGTACGGCGTTGGCAAACACCCCGTCGTAGCGCTGCGAGGGCAGTTCGAGTTGCAGGAAGCTCTGCTCCAGCACCTCGCAGCCGCTGTGCTCGCGCGCCAGCGCGGCCGCGCTGGCTGCGCCCTCCAGGCCCACGGCGCGGTGGCCCAGTGCCTTGAAGGTGTGCAGGTCGCGGCCGGGCCCACAGCCAAAGTCCAGCAGGTCAAAGGGCGGTGGCCCGTGTATGTGCTTCAACAACGCCGCGATGTTCTGCCTGACGTCGTGGTCGCGCGTGCCTTCCCAGTAGCTCTGGGCGTGCTGCTCGTAATGCGCCAGGGTGCGGGCGGCGATGTGCTGCAGGTCGGCGGGACTCAGAGGCATGCCGCATCATTTCATGCGGGCCGTGCTGATCCGCAAGGCGGTGCGTGGAGCGTTTTCAGGTACGAGGGGCGCAATCACCTGTCGGTTAAGCACCCACGCCAACCAGCCTTTCGTTTCTTGTCCAGCACTCACTGGCGGCATCACTGCTCCCGGCGATAGTCCTGAATCAGCGCTGCAAGCCCCTCCGGTACGAGCTTCGCCTCGCCGTGAGCTAGCTCATCGAGTGACTGCCACTCAGCATGAAAAGTCGCTTCGTGCTCGTGGCCGTCAAGCACTTCTTCCTCATAGAGCGAGCGATCAGCGAAGGCCGCGTCAAAGACGAAGACGATCTCGTGCCCGGTCTCGCCTTCCAGATCGAAAATGCTTTCGAGCGTGCCGAGACACTTCACATCCTCGATCTCGGCGCCGAGTTCTTCGCGAATCTCGCGGACGACGGCATCCCGACTCGTCTCCCCAAACTCGATCCCACCGCCCAGTGGCCGGTAGTAGTGCGCCCGCTTGACTGCGTCGTAACCACGGAACACGAGGATGCGGCCGCGATGCAAGAAGAGGCAAAGTGCGATCGGCCGGATCTGGCTGGAGCGCGTAGAAGCAAGAGGAGTGGCCGCCATCAGCTTGGCTTGATCTGCGCTGACGCGCGGTTGCACGCTTCGTCGTCACGCAGTGTTGCTCGCGCCAGCACGGAACCAGGAAGCAGCAGCCCACCGGGCGCAACAACGGCATTCGCGCCAAGGCGCGAGTAATCGCCAAGGACGGCACCGAACTTTGTGTGACCCGTCCGCTGAAGCTGTGCTCCGACGCGGACAATGATCTCCTTGTCCTGGCGTTCGTTCCTGTAGTTGCACACGACACTGCCGGCCTCGAGATTGACCTCCACGCCCAGGATCGAGTCACCGACGAAATTGAAGTGCGCCAGCTTGGTTCCCGCAAAGACGAAGGACGACTTCAACTCAGAGCCGGGTCCGAAGGTACAGCGCTCTGCCACCCAGTTTCCACCGCGCAAGTAAGCACCCGCGGCAATGAAGCCGTTTGCTTCGACAATCAATGGGCCCTTGAGAACCGCGCCGGCCTCGACCACTGTCGATCGGTGAATCGCCACTTCGTTCGCGATCAAGAAGTCCGCAGCAGATAGTCCATCGAGAAGCGAGCGGACGATCGATTCCGACCGACTCGTCAGTTCCCAGGGCGCGGACGATGACCACGGGGCTAGTGGTGACCGGGGGATCGATTCCACAAACTCTTCGAGGTGGATGAGGTCAGCAGGCATGGTTGATCGATAAGACAATGCAACGAAGAAACAGTCCGAGCAGTCAAGCGTTCAAGGAAAGCGGCCTTCTGCCTTGCGCATCGCACGGGCTTGATGACCGGTGATCTCGAACACGAGTTGAGGACGCATGCGGTCTGGCTGGCCTGGGATTGGCGCTGCAACTTCGCCGACGCGGATTGCACCACAGCCCATGTAGAACGGCAGGGCATTCGGGTCGGCATCGACGACAACGTGATCGGCCCCTCCCGCTCCCGCTGTCTCAAGCGCGTGCGCAAGGAGCTTGCGGCCGAGTCCACGGCGCATGTACTCCGGCGCCACCCACAAGTTGTCGAGCTCCCACACAGTTGCTGATGGCGCCAAAGAGTAGAAGCCGACCATCAGATCATCGATTTCGCCGACGAAGGTCGGCCGGGCAGATAGGGACTCCGCAGAAACGGCAAGGCTGGGTCGCCATGCCTCCAACTGTCTCTGCGCGTAGCCCCATTGCGCTTTCGCGCGCAGCACCAAGGCCGATAGTTGGTGCGCTTCCTCAGTCAGTGCAGGTCGGATGTGCATGACGGTCGATCTACACAATCGAACGTCGCGGGGAACCAAGAACGGAATGGCGAGAGTGAACAGGCAGATCCGCAGGACAATGCCTCGCGAATCGGTCGCTCGATTGTTCCGCTATCACCAGACGTTCGACCACTACAACCCCGGCAACTCCCGCCGCTCCGCGTTCTGCCACGACAGGCGTGCCTTCTCGGCGCTGCGCGTGGCCTCCTCGCTCTTGCCCGTCCGTTGCGCCAGCTGCGCATAGCCCTGGTGCGTCCACGCGCTGGGGCCGTTCAGGCGGACGGCTTCGTCGAGGGCCTTGCGCGCTTCGTCGGTCTGGCCGGCCTCGATCAGAGCGCCGGCGAGCGCAATGCGTGCGCCGGCGCCGAGCATGGGCGGCTCGCCGCCGATCTCGTCTTCGGCTTCGGCCGCCTTGCGCAGTGGCGCGATGGCGTCCTGCGGGCGCTGGTCGGCGCGGGCGATGGTCGCCTCCAACGTGCCGCGGGCGACGGTCATGTACTTCTCGGCCGGGTCACCAAAGATGCGGGCGCGTTGCACGGTGGACAGCACATTGATTTCGTCAAAGCGCGCCAGTTCCACGCGCGCCTGCGCGAGCTTTCCGGTGCGTACGTAAGCCATGCCGCGTGCGTAGCGCCAATAGCCTTCAGCCAGGCCCAGGCCCTGCGGCGGCGCGGGCTCGGCCAGCACCTCGTCCCAGCGTTCGCCACGCACCAGTGTCACGAGCGGCAGCAGCTGCACGTACTCGCGGCCGTCGCTGCGGCTGCCGCCGTAGCGTTCAACCATGGTGCGGGCGGTCTGCAGCGCGAGGCTGGTGCGGCCATCCAACAGCGCCGCGTACCAAAGAAAGTGCAGGTGATGACGGTCCCAGTTGCCTTGCACATTGACGCCCTGCGCCTTGAGCGCGGCGTCGAAGCGCTTCTGCACGGCGAGCGCCTGCTCGTTCACCGTGGTGGCGTCGGCAAAGCGATCGATGTTCTTGTAGATGTGGCTCGGCATGTGGGTGAGGTGCGGCGACTCGGGCGCCGTCTTGCCCAGCCGGTCGGCTGCCACCTCGGCCAGCTGCGGCTGCGGCGACTGCTCGGCGATGTGCACGTAGAAGTGCAGCGCGCCGGTGTGCTGCGGAAACTTCTCCGCCGTCACACGCAGCCGCTCGATGACGTCGGCCACGTAGCCGCGCGGCGCGCCGGTCTTCATGTCCCACCACTCCCAGGGGCTGGTGCTCATGGCGGCATCGGCATACAGCGTAACCACGTCGGGGTCTTGCGGAAACTTCTCCACCACGTCGCGCATGGCAGCGGCGTAGGCAAGCTCCTGCGGATCCATCTTGCGGTCCACCTTGCGCGCCGCGCACATGGCGGCACCGCGGGCCTCGTACTCGCCTTGCGCTTTCGCGTCGCCACGGCCGTAGCGCACGGCCATGGCGTCGATCAGCGCGCGTTCCACCGGCGTGGCAGCGGGTGCGGCCTGCTGCGCCAGCACGATATAGCGCCGGATCTCGCGCACCGGGCCGCGATCGGAGTTGTTGATGTTGGGGCCGAGCGCGTAGGCGACACCCCAGGCGCACATGGCGCAGGACGGATCGCGCGCCGCTTCCGCCTTGAACACGCGCGCCGCCTCGGCCTGCTCAAAGGCATAGGTCAGCAGCAGGCCCTGGGCGAACCAGATGCGCGCCTGCTCGTCCTTGGCGGTGACCTTGAAGGTCGAGGTGCCGATGCCGGTCATCGGCGTGATGGTCTTGGCCGGCGGGGTTGCGTCCTCGAGCGTGGCGCAAGCGCCCAGGAGCGTGACGGCAAGCGCGGCAGCGCTGCGGCGAACTGTGCTGGTGTCCCGTGCCATGAGCGTTTCCTGGTTGCTTGCTGGCCTGGCTGGAGTGACCGACTTAGTGCCTAACTCTGGCGGCTGACTCGCGTGGCTCACTTCTGCTGCAGAAAACACACTGCTTACAAACACGGGCGAGCCATCCGCCGCAGTGGGCAGCATTGCTGAAGCATGCGCCCGAAGCGCGCACTTGAAGCACGCACTTGAGGAACGCACTTGAAGCAGAATGTCAGCTTCTGCACCGGCCGTCAATCCAAACACGATGCCAAGCCCAACAAACACATCGAGCACATCGAGCGCAGCGACCACAGCGCGCTACACCGTCGAGCAGCACATCGCGCTCAAGCGCGTGAGCGCCATTGCGCCCTCGCCCGACGGCAGCTGGCTGGCCGTTGCAGTGCAGCGGCTCGATCGCGAACGCGCCAAGTACGTGTCGGACCTCTGGAAGGTGCCGACCGACGGCAGCGCTGCAGTGCAGCTCACGCGCGGCGAGAGCAAGGACGTGGCGCCCTGCTTCCGCCACGACGGCGCGCTCGGCTTTCTGTCCAACCGCAAGCCCAGCGACGTCAAGCCGGACGAAGACGCCGAAAAGCGCATGCAGGTCTGGCTGATTGGCGCTGCCGGCGGCGAACCGCAGCAGATCACCGACGAGCCGCTGGGCGTGGAAGGCTTCAAGTTCGCGGCCAAGGCCGACCGCATGGCCTACTTTGCACCGGTGTTGCCCGATGTGTCGCATGACAAGCAGCGCGAGACGGCGGCCGAGCGCGCCAAGAAGGGCACTACTGTGCGCAACTACCGGCGCCAGCCCGTGCGGCACTGGGACCATTGGCTGCACCAGAACCCGGACCGCGCCAACACGCATCTGATTGCCTGCAAGGCCGATGGCAGCGCGCGCGAGGACCTGACGCCGGAGGCAAGGACCGAGTTCTGGATCGAGCCGCACATGGATATCGCGGCCGACGGCAGCCGGGTCGCGGCAAGTTGGGCCAGCGTGGGCGCTGATCGTGAAGAAGACTCTGCCGTGCTGGTGATCGAGCTGAGTGGCAAGGACGGCAAGCGGTCGCGCAAGCTGTTGGGGCAGGCGCCCAACACGATGAACGACGGCGCGCTGTTCTCACCTGACGGCACCACCATCGCAGTCACGCGCGCTGTTCGCTCGCCCAAGGATGTGATGCGCCCCACGCTCACGCTGATCGATGTGGCCACGGGCGCACTGCGTGAGCTGGCGACCGATTGGGACCGCTGGCCCAATGTGTCCGACTGGAGCGCGGACGGCAAGCACATCCTCGTCACTGCGGATGACGAGGGCATCGTGCCCGTGTTCGCCATCGACACCGCCAATAGTGCGGTGACCACGCTCACGGCACGTGCAGCCGGCGGCTCGCACAGCAATGTGGTGACCGTGGATGACGCGCGCGCCGCGTGCATCCGCTCTACGCTGCTGGACGCACCGGAGTGCTATGTCATCGCGCTCGGCCTGGAGAGCGCGCCCACGCCGCTGGCGCGCCTGTCCGGCTTTGCCGCCGCGACCGAGTGGGCGGAGGTCGAGCACATCACGACCAAGTCGACCGACGGTGCGCCCGTCCACAGCGTGATCACCCGGCCAAAGAACGCGAAGAACGCGCCGACGCTGCTGTGGATCCACGGCGGCCCGATCGGCATGAGCGGCGACGGCTGGCACTGGCGCTGGAACGCGCTGCTGGCGGCGGCACAGGGCTATGTGGTGGTGCAGCCTAATCCGCGCGGCTCCACCGGCTTTGGCCAGGCGTTCATCCAGGGCATTTGGGGCAATGTGTGGGGCAAGCAGTGCTACGAGGATTTGATGGCGGTGACCGATGCCATTGAAGAGCGCCCCGAAGTTGATCGCACGCGCATCATGGCCATGGGCGGCAGCTTTGGCGGCTACATGACCAACTGGATCGGCACGCAGACGCAGCGCTTCAAGTGCCTCATCACGCACGCCAGCATCGTGACGATGGGGCAGTTCACCGGCACCACCGATCACCCGGCGTGGTGGTACCTGGAAATGGGCGGCGAGAACCCGTATGCCGACCCCGAGCAGTACGACCGTTACGCGCCGATCCGCTACATCAAGAACTGGAAGACGCCGGTGCTCATCATCCACGGCGAACTCGACTACCGCTGCCCAATCGGCGAGGGGCTCAACCTGTTCGAGGCGCTGCAGTACCACGGCGTGGACAGCGAGTTGGTCATCTTCCCGGACGAGAACCACTGGATCCTCAAGCCACGCAACGTGGTGGCCTGGTATGACAATGTGCTGGGGTTTGTTGGTAAGCACATGAATTGATCGGATTCGGGATTCTGGATTCGGGATTCAGGATTCAGGGACACCCAGCTCCGTCACGTGTCATTCCCGCGCAAGCGGGAATCCACTTCGAGCGCGAGCAAAGGCTGGGTTCCCGCTTCCGCGGGAACGACACCTAGAAGGCACGCAATGACCGACACATTCATCGACAGCCAAACCGTCCGCGAATACCTCCTCGGGTTGCAGGAACGCATCGTCTCCACCTTCGAGCGGCTGGATGGCAAGCCGTTTTTGCGTGACACGTGGGAAAAGCCTGCCGGTGCAACGCTGGGCGGTGGCGGGCTCACGCGCATTACAGAAGACGGCGCGCTGCTTGAGCGCGGCGGCGTGGGCTTCTCGCACGTGGTGGGCAAGACGCTGCCGCCGTCGGCCACTGCGCAGCGGCCGGAGCTGGCCGGGCGTGGCTTTGAGGCCATGGGTGTGTCGCTCGTGTTTCACCCGCGCAATCCGCATGTGCCAACCGTGCACATGAACGTGCGCTTTTTCATGGCCAAGGCTGAGGGCCAGGCGGACGTGTATTGGTTTGGTGGCGGGATGGACTTGACGCCGTATTACGCCACCGAAGAAGACGCACGCCACTTTCACGCCACCTGCAAGCGCGCGCTGGAGCCCTTTGGTGCCGACAAGCACCCGCGCTTCAAGAAGTGGTGCGACGAGTACTTCTACCTGAAGCACCGCAACGAGCCGCGCGGCGTAGGCGGCGTGTTCTTTGACGACTTTCACGAGCTGGGCTTCGAGCAGAGCTTCGCGATGATGCGCGCGGTGGGCGATGCCTTTCTCGACGCCTACGTGCCAATCGTCCAGCGGCGCCGCGCGACCGAGTACACCGATGCCCAGCGCAGCTTCCAGGCCTACCGACGCGGCCGCTACGTCGAGTTCAACCTCGTGTTCGACCGCGGCACGCTCTTTGGCCTGCAGTCGGGCGGACGCACCGAGTCCATCCTGATGTCACTGCCGCCCAAGGTGGAGTGGCGCTACGACTGGCACCCGGCCCCCGGCACGCCGGAGGCACGGCTGTACGACGAGTTTCTCAAGCCGCGCGAGTGGGCATGAATAGGATTGAGCTGTGAGGATTGAGGATTGAGTGGATCGCAGCCGATCATGGCCCTCAATCCTCAATCCTCAATCCTCAATCCTGCAGTTGGGGTGCTTGGCGGCAGCTTCGATCCGATCCATCTGGCGCACCTGCAGTTGGCGAGCGATGCGCGCGATGCGCTGGGCTTGAGCGAAGTGCGGCTGGTGCCGGCCGCGCAGGCCTGGCAAAAGGGGCCGCAGACCGATGCGGCACATCGGGCAGCCATGGTGCAGCTGGCGATCGAAAGCGAGCCCGGCCTCGTGCTCGATCTGCGCGAGATTGCCCGCGGCGGCCCCAGCTACACGATCGACACGCTGCGTGAACTGCGTTCGCAACTGGGGCCCAATACCCCGCTCGTCTTCATCATGGGCGGTGACCAGATCGAGCGGCTGGACACCTGGAACGACTGGGAGCGACTGCTCGACCACGCGCACATTGCCGTGGCCCGCCGCAACAACCGCGTGCTGGTGCTAAACGACGTACTGCACCAGTGGTTCAACGCCCATTGGGTGCCGGCGGACCAGCTGCTGCTCTCCCCGGCCGGCCGCGTGACCGAGTTTCCGATGACGCCGGTGGATGCCGCGGCCACCGAGATTCGTCAATGGCTGCGTGAGCCACCGTCGGCGCAACGCGACGTACGGTTGACCCGCATCGTTGCGCCCGCCGTGCTCGACTATATTGGCGCCCATCGTCTTTACCACTGACCGGAGACTTTCCCTGGACATTCAAAAGCTGCAACGCCTGGTCGTCGAAGCGCTCGAAGACGTCAAAGCGCAGGACATCCTGGTCTTCAACACGCTTGGCCTGTCGGACATGTTCGACCGCGTCGTGCTCGCCAGCGGCACCTCCAATCGCCAAACCCGCTCACTCGCGTGGAGCGTGGTCGAGAAGGTGAAGGAAGCTGGCGGCAAGGTCATCAGCGTCGAAGGCACGGACCCCGGTGAATGGGTCCTGGTCGATCTCGGCGACGTCGTCGTCCACATCATGCAGCCGGCCGTGCGGCAGTACTACGGCCTGGAAGAGATGTGGGGTGCCAAGCCTGTGCACGTGAAGCTCGTCTCGGAGCGCCGCGGCAACAAGCCACGGCTGGACGACGACACTGCTGACATGACGCTGCCGGCGGCCGTGAGCGCGAAGACGGCTGCGGCGAAGAAGGTGCCGTTGGCGAAGAAGGCGGCGACGAAGGCCGTGCCAAAGACTGCTGCGCCGAAGACAGCAGCAAAGCAGCCGGTCACGAAGGCTGCGGCCAAGAAAGCTGCGCCCAAGAAGGCTGTGAGCAAAGCGCCGACGAAGGCCGCGGTGAAGAAGGCGGCGGCCAAGAAGGCGCCGGTGAAGACTGCCAAGCCGGCGAAGAAGGCTGAAAAGTCTGTGAAGGCTGCAAAGGTCGTCAAGGCGAAGACCGCTGCGAAGGCGGCAACCAAGTCCGCAGCAAAGTCAGCGCCGAAGTCAGCTTCGAAGTCAGCGGCCAAGTCGGCGTCAAAGGCAGCGCCAGAGTCATCCGCAAAGTCATTCGCGAAGTCATTGGCGCAGTCATCGGCGAAGTCACCCAGCAAGTCAAAGCCGCCCGCCAAGTCAGCGAAGAAGTCAGCGAAAGTGCCGACAAAGGCCGCAGGCAAGAAAGCCGCAACCAGGCGCGCCCGCAACTCCGCATGAGCCGCTGCGGTGTCTCGGCCAAGCGGGTGATGCCATGGGCGCGGCGACCAGATGAAGATCAGCCTCGTCGCCGTCGGTCAGCGCCAGCCCGCGTGGGCGGATGCCGCGGTCAAGGACTACCTTGACCGGCTGCCGGCGGATTGGGCGGTCACGGTGCGCGAGGTCAAGGCCGAACCGCGGCAGGCGAGCACCACTGGCAAGCCCGCTGAGCGACTGATGGCTGCAGAGGCCGAGCGGCTGCGCACCGCCTGCCCCGTCGGTGCGGCGATCGTGGCCCTGGACGAACGCGGCAAGGACTGGACGACGATGCAACTGGCGCAGGCCCTGCAGACATGGCGCGACGAGGCGCAACCGGTCGCCTTTGTGATCGGCGGGCCGGACGGGCTGGCAGACGAGTTCAAGCGCAACGCCCGCATGCTGCTGCGCCTGTCATCACTCACACTGCCGCACGCGCTGGCACGCGTGCTGCTGGCCGAACAGATCTATCGCGCCTGGTCCGTGCTCGCCAATCACCCCTACCACCGCGCCTGATGCGTCATGGCTGATATCTATCTCGCCTCCCGCAGCCCTCGACGCCGTGAGTTGCTCAAGCAGATCGGCGTGCGTTTTGAGCCACTGATCACGCGGCTGGCCGCACCACGCGGGCCTGATATCGATGAACTGCAACACGCGGGCGAAGCGCCGGGTGTCTACGTCGAGCGCGTGGCGCGCGAGAAAGCAGAGTTCGCGCTCAAGGTGCTCAGCCTGCGCTCGATGGTCATCAAGCCCGTACTCTCGGCCGACACCGTGGTCATTCTCAACGGCGCCGTCCTCGGCAAGCCCGCCAACGCCACCGAGGCCGCCGCCTTCCTGCGCCAGCTCTCGGGCACCACGCACGAGGTGCACACGAGCATCGCCGTGGCGCAGGCAATCGGCCACAAGAACCGGCTCGTGCAACGCACCTCCGTCTCCAGCGTGAAGTTCAAGCCGCTGGAAGACGACGAGATCGCCAGCTACGTCGCCACCGGCGAGCCGCTCGACAAGGCCGGCGGCTACGGCATCCAGGGCTATGCGGGTCTGTTTGTCGAGCATCTGCAAGGCAGCTACACCGGCGTGATGGGGCTGCCGCTGTATGAGACGGCGCTATTGCTGCGGCAAGTGGGGGTGAAGGTTTAGGTTGAGACGGGAGTCGGGAGTTCGGGAATCGGGAGTCAGGAGTCAGGAGTCAGGAGTCAGGAGTCAGGAGTCAGGAGTCAGGAGTTCGGGGGCGGGAGTCGGGAGTTCGGGCTTTGGTGTCATTCCCGCGCAAGCGGGAATCCACTTCCGCACACCGCCGGTGCTCGAAGCCCCGTCGCCCCGGCGCAGGCCAGGGCCTAATTTCTGCATCGATCAAATTGGGCCCCGGCCTCCGCCGGGGTGACGGTGCATGTGCTCGTGCCAATTGAGTGGCACCGTTCCTTCTCGATGGCCACAGTGGATTCCCGCTTGCGCGGGAATGACACCACGCCCATCGGCGCCTCTGCACAGTAGGCCCAGGCCTGCGCCGTGGCGACGGCGCACGTGTTCGTGCCACGCAAGCGTCACCGTTCCTTCTCGAAGGCCACAGTGGATTCCCGCTTGCGCGGGAATGACACAGTCCTCGAGCGCCTCGTCTGCACCGATCAATCTCCGCGACCCACGCGTCTGCATCGATCGATAGCCGGCCCTCTCGCAACCCTCCGCGCCGTCACGCGCCGTCCACGGCGCTCGTTGCCCTTGCCTTGGGCCGGGCGCGTGGCCGCCCAGAGCCCGGCCCACATCATCTAGCACTTCAAGTGCACGTGCATCGCCGAAGGCGATGCGTACACTTGAAGTGAATGGAAGACATCCTCATCAACATCAACCCGCAGGAAACACGGGTTGCAGTGCTGCTGGCCGGCGTGGTGCAGGAGCTGCATATCGAGCGCGCGGCCACGCGCGGGTTGGTGGGCAACGTCTACGTCGGCAAGGTGGCGCGGGTGCTGCCGGGAATGCAGTCGGCGTTCGTCGACATTGGCCTGGAGCGCGCGGCCTTTTTGCATGTAGCCGACATTGCCGAGCATCGCAACGGCAGCGAGGGCAAGAGCAAGAACGGGCCGCCCATCGAGCGGCTGCTGCACGAAGGCGATGCGCTGCTGGTGCAGGTGGTCAAGGACCCGATCGGCACCAAGGGCGCGCGGCTGTCGACGCAGGTGTCGCTGGCCGGCCGCATGCTCGTGTACCTGCCGCAGGACCCGCATGTGGGCGTGTCGCAACGGATCGAGGACGAAGCCGAGCGCACCAAGCTCAAGGAGATGCTGGGCAAGGTGATCCCGCCCGAGGAAAAAGGCGGCTTCATCATCCGCACCAGTGCAGAAGACGCCACCGAAGAAGACCTGGCCACCGACGTGCAGTATCTGCGGCTGCGCTGGCGCCAGATCAGCGAGGTGAGCAAGCAGGTTCCGGCGCCGTCGCTGCTGTACCAGGACCTGTCACTGGCGCAGCGCGTGCTGCGTGACGTGGTCAGCGAGCAGACAGTGAGCGTGCAGATCGACTCGCGCGAGAACTTCGTGTCGCTACAGGCCTTTGCCATGCAGTACGTGCCGCGCGTCACCAGCCGGCTGTCGCATTACTCCGGCGAGCGGCCGCTGTTCGACCTGTACCAGATCGATGATGAGATCGAGAAAGCGCTGGCGCGCCGCGTGGATCTCAAAAGCGGCGGCTATCTCATCATCGACCAGACCGAGGCGATGACCACCATTGACGTGAACACCGGCGGCTTTGTCGGAACGCGCAACTTTGACGACACGGTGTTCAAGACCAATCTGGAGGCCGCGCAGGCGGTGGCGCGGCAGCTGCGACTGCGCAACCTGGGCGGGATCATCGTGGTCGATTTCATCGACATGATGAGCGCGGAGCATCGCGATGCGGTGCTCTCGGAGTTCCGCAAAGTGCTGGCGCGTGATCGCACCCGCATGTCGGTCAGCGGTTTCACGCAGCTCGGGCTGGTGGAGATGACGCGCAAGCGCACGCGCGAGAGCCTGGCGCACATCCTGTGCGAACCCTGCCCCACCTGCGGCGGCAAGGGCCAGCTCAAGACCGCGCGCACCGTCTGCTTTGCCATCCTGCGCGACATCCTGCGCGAGGCACGTCAGTTTGGCGATTCAATCGACACGCTGCGCGAGTTCCGCATCCTGGCCGCACAGTCCGTGGTCGATCTCTTTCTCGAAGAAGAGGCGCAGTCGCTTACCATGCTCTCGGATTTCATCGGCAAGCCGATCAGCATGCAGGTCGAGAGCGTGTACACGCAGGAACAGTACGACATCGTGCTGGTGTAGTGCCTGCGCAGCAGTGATTCGTGGCGCCGGACACTTGCGCCGGGTCAAGCTGCTTTCGCCCAGGCCTCACATACATCACGCCCACCCGTCACGCTCAACGTCAGCGCGCCGCTCGCGCCGCAAAGGCGTCGGCAAACGCCTTCATGCGCGATCGATTTTTGCCCCAGTCGTACAGACCCAAGCGGGAGTAGGAGCGAAAGTCGATCCGGCCGCCCGCCGCATCAACGCGAAACTCCACTGCGTCCTGAAACCCGGCAGGCGTGGTGAAGATCGTGTCCAGCGCCAGCCCCTCGGCGCGAACGATCTTCGCTTCCGGAAAGGCGGCCAGCGTGGCGCGCAGGAGGACAAGACCCTGCTCTGCGTTGCCGCGATAACTCAGCGGCGCCGGATCACCGGCCAGCGAGCTCACGCAATTGGTGGGCAATGGACAAGTCAGTTGGGCTGTCACCGGCGCGCTGGGCTCGGACGGCGTTGCGCATCCCGTCATTGCCATGGCGACCGCGATCACAATGACTGCTCGTGCAGACCCTTGCAACGACCGCTCCATCGATTGCTCCATCCGTTGTTCCATCCATTGCTCCGCTCTTTGCTCCATTGCTTGCTCCAAGCATCGGTCCAGTCACCCCGCCGCTGACCGCTCCGTTGATCACGCCGTTGGGCGCATCCAATCGGCCGATCGAAGCAGCGGCACCAATGTACACATGCCCTCGGCTTCACGCGCTCCGATGCGGGGTAGTGAGTACTTCGCCTTATGATGCGCGCAGCGAGCTGGTGACGTTTGATCGCCACACGTTCCAGCACGTCACCGAGATTGTGCCGATCGCCCCACTCGGGTCAACGCGGCAGGAACTGCCGCCGAAATTGAGGTCGACATTGAAACGAAGCCATGCACCGCGGCAGAGCTCCACGATTTCAAGACGAACGATCGACGGCATGCGAGAGCCGGGCTTGTATGAGCAATCTGCACTTGTGTGCCAACGAGTTGAACGCGCTGCCCTGAGCCTTGCCTATGGAAACCTTCCTCGTCTCTCTGGTCGCGCTGCTGGTCATCCTCGATCCGATTGGCACCGCCGCCATCTTCGTCGGCATCACCCCGCGCGACAGCGAGGCCCGGCGACGGTCGCAGGCGATTCGGGCCACCGTCATCTCCGCCGTGGTGCTGGTGAGCTTCGCCTTCCTCGGTGAATTACTGCTGCGCGCCATGGACATCTCGGTGCCGGCGTTTCAGATTGCCGGCGGGCTGCTGCTGTTCGTGCTTGCCTTTGACATGGTGATGCAGCGCCCATCAGGCCTGCGCGCAACCGAAGCCGAACGAACCGAGGCCGAGGAGAGCGACGACGACGTCAGCGTCTTTCCGCTGGCGATCCCGCTCATCGCCGGGCCTGGCGCAATGACTTCGGTCGTGTTGCTGCGCGGGCGCGCGGGCGGTGATCCCGCCGAGGTGCTGGCGGTCATGGCGGCGCTGACGGCCGCGCTGCTCATCATGCTGGTCTGCCTGGTGGCGGCGGGCACCATGACACGCATTGTTGGCAAGACGGGCACGCATGTGATTGGCCGCGTGCTCGGCGTCATTCTGGCTGCGCTGTCCGCCCAATTGGTGATCGACGGCATCCGCGCGAGCTTCGGTCTCGCGTGAGGACCGGCTTCACTCCTCTACCCGCCTAGTCCCAATACTGTTCAGCTAGCCCGGATATTTCACCAGTATGAGGTCAGCGGCCACGTGCTTACGCGCGTTGTCAGAGGAGAACGAGGCCTGCAGACAACCGAGGATCGCCGATGCCAAAGTGTACGCAAGACAAGATCGACT
>JBIIZX010000267.1:0-5262 GCA_044346055.1 Burkholderiaceae bacterium
GCGCCAGCCGCGCCGAGATCGATGCACTGGCGACCAACATGGTTGTGGTTGCGACCTATTGGCTGAGCTACCAGTACGTGCAAAACGCGCGCAATTTTTCCGCGCCGGAGTTCGTCAACCACGCCGTCTCGCACGGCTGCTACCAGGTGATGTCCCTGACGGCGCCCTACCTTGAAGGCGATGCGCGCGCGCTGTTCGAGAAGCTGGCGAGCGAGTATTTGCAGAACTGAAGCTGGCCCAAAGCAACGACAATCACACGAGAGAGTGCACGAAGAGCACGGAGAGAACGAAGGAAGTTCAAGCACGGCGCGCCATCGTGTCGGTCGTGTCGGTCGTGCTGATCGTGCTGATCGATCTGATCGAGCTCTTCGTGCATCAACGCCATACTGATCGACGCTAGTCAAGCAAGGAGACAACAATGGCCAGGGCTTGGGCGAAATTTCCCTACGCAGACAAGAGTTACGTTTACACGCAAGCAACGCTAAAAAAGCAATGGGACCGCCTGCACAAGGGCGACGCCGAGCCGTGGCCCAAGGATCTCGAGGTCATCGCGGCCTGGATTCACTTCCACTCTGGCGACTTCAAGACCGCGCATGACACCGGCCTGGCCGCCGGCGGCGCTGGTATCACGGTGGCCAACAAGGCGCAGGCGATCTACGCCAATTACCTCGAGGAAAGCGACAGCGCCAAGCTCAAGCACTTCGAGCAGGTGGCCGAGCGCGCCGAGGCGCAGCAGCTAACCGAGCCTAAGAACGCCAACGCGTTCTACTGGCACGCCTATGCGCTGGGCCGCTACGCGCAGGGCATCAGCATCGCCAAGGCGCTGGCGCAAGGGATCGGCACGAGGGTCAAGGCCTCGCTGGACACGGCCGTGAAGCTGGCGCCCAAGCACGCGGATGCCAATATTGCGCTGGGCAGCTATCACGCCGAGATCATCGACAAGGTGGGCAGCATGATCGGCGGCCTCACCTATGGCGCCAAGAAGGACGCTGGCTTGAAGCACTACGAGACGGCGCTGAAGCTCAACCCCGATTCGGCCATCGCCCGCATTGAGTACGCCAATGGCCTGGTGATGCTCGAAGGCAAGAAGGCCCTCGCCAAGGCCGAGAAGCTGTACGCCGAGGCCGCCGAATGCGAGCCGCTCGATGCCATGGAGCGGCTGGACGTGGAACTGGCAAAGGCGGAGCTGGGGGACTAGCGCGCAGCAGATCTTCGGCAGGGTCGTATCAAGAACGTGCGAAAAATTCTCGAAAAGGAGAAAACAATGATGCGACGCGAATGCTTGCTGCTGCTGAGCGCCGCGATGTTGACCGCGGGCTGCGCCTCCAGGTCGGCCGTGGTTGACTCGTCTGTGAAGGCGGCGCTGGCGCCCGAGAGCAAGCTGCGCGCGGGATTCCTCCTCGGGCCCCTGTACGCGACGCGCGATCCTGCCAGCGGGCAACTGCGTGGGGTGGCCGTCGAACTTGCCGACGCTCTGGCACAGCGGCTTGGCGTGCCCCTCGAAACCCTGCCGCAACCAAACGTCGCGACGCTGCTGACAGGTGCCCGTGAGGGACGCTTCGACATCGTGTTCACCGGCATCAACGCCGAGCGAGCGGCTGTGCTGGATTTCAGTGCGCCGTTCATGGAGGTCGAGTTCGGCGTGCTCGTGCGGCCAGGCGTGCCGGTGGCGACTCTTGATCAGATGGATCGTGCCGGCTTGCGCATTGGCGTGCTTGAGAAGTCCGGCGCTGACGCAGCGCTGAGCGCGCAATTGAAGACAACGCAGGTCATGCGGCTGCCCACACTCGATGCGTTGTTTCTACAGCTGGTCGCAGGCCAGCTCGACATGGTGTCTGCCACCAAGGCCCGCTTGTTCGATGAAGCGGCCAAGCTGGCTGGCAGCCGGGTGCTAGACGGGCGAGTCACCGTGGAGCCCATTGGCGTCGGCGTGCCTAAAGCGCGGCCAGCGGCGGCTGGTCAGTTCGTCGGCCGCTTCGTCGACGAACTGAAGTCCGGCGGACAAGTGGCCGCTGCAATCGGGCGCGCGCAGTTACGCGGCGTGACAGTGGCGCCCGTGAAGTAGCCCTTGCCCGCGTGCCGCGCACCCACGCGCGCGAGCGAGCGCGCGTGACGGACGCACGCGGGGCGTCGATGCAAGCATTTGCGCCACTGCAGTTCATCGCGCAGCGCCAAGGTGTATAGCCGAGCGGTGGCGCGAGGTAGAACGTGCACACGCCTCGGTCTGCATCTCAAGGTATCAGCAACCGCTACTCCAATGCCAAGACGCTGCATTTTCAGTGCCGCGGGCGCACTGTGTCGTCAACCAATTGTGACGAGGAGACCGCAATGCTGGGATGGATCTTTGGCGTTGGTATCGCGTGCATGGTGATCGAGCGCTTATTGCCGGGCTGGCCGCTGCCGAAGGTGCGCTCGTGGCCAGTGCGGGTGATTGCGATCAACGCGGTGCAACTGGGCGTTGTGCTCATTGCGGGCGTCACCTGGGAGCGGTGGATGGCGGGCCAGTCCGTTTTCACACTGCCTGCAACGCTGTCGCCGCTGGCGGGCGGCATGCTGGCCTACTTCATTGCCACCTTCATCTTCTACTGGTGGCACCGCTGGCGCCACGAGAACAGCATGCTGTGGCGGCTGTTCCACCAGATTCATCACAGTCCGCAGCGGCTCGAGGTCATGACCTCGTTCTACAAGCATCCGCTCGAGATGGTGGTCAACACGCTGATCGGCAGCGTGCTTGTCTACGGCGTGCTCGGGCTGTCGCTGGAAGCTGCCGCCATCTACACCGCCTGCACTGCGCTTGGCGAGTTCTTCTATCACACCAACATCAAGACGCCGCCGTGGGTCGGCTATCTCTTCCAACGGCCCGAGATGCATCGCATCCATCACCAGCATGGCCGGCATCGGAACAACTATGGCGACATTGTGTGGTGGGACATGCTGTTCGGGACCTACGAGAACCCGGCCGAGATCAGCCTGCGCTGCGGCTTTGATGACGACAAGGAGCAGCGACTGACCGACATGCTCGCATTCCGCGACGTACACCACACGGCCACGTCGGTGAAAGAGAAAAAGAAGCCGCGTTGAATCGCACACGGTCGCTCGATCACCTGCGCGAACCTCAAGGCACGCACGTCAAGCCGCCACGTCCTTCCCGTGCGCCAGCCACTCGCGCACTTGGGTAAGCACGGCGGTGTCGCCAAGCAGGTCCATGTGGCTGCGGCCATACAGCACGCGGGTTGCACTGGCGAAGTCGAGCTCGTGAGAGACGTTCGCATGCTTGCCAAGCGCGCTGTCCACCGGCACCAGGCCGTCGCCCAGCAGACGGTCGCGCTTGTCGCCCACCTCTTGGCCCAGGCTCGCCGCGATCGCGCAACTTGCGACCCCGGCCGGCAGTGGCGTTGGCATACGCCGGTCCCCTAGCGTCTGGCCATTGGCTCCATGCCAGTCGACGTCCGTCAGGTTGCCGTGGCGCAGGTCGTTGATGCCGGCGCTGCGCAGCCGGCCAAGGCGCGCAAACGGCGCGCTATACGGGCTGGCACCAAGCAGCGCGTCGATCCAGGCTCCGCCGCGCTCCAGCGGCGCTCCGTGGTGTGGGGTACCAAGGAAGACCAACGCGCGCAGACGCGCGAGCCAGCCAGCGCTCGCTGCGTCCTCCGTCGCGTAATGACAGGCGCTGCGTGCCACCAGGCCTCCCATGCTGTGTCCGACGACCGCGATGTCGGTGACAGGCACCGGCCACTGCTGCACCACGTCGTCGAGCAGCGCGGCCAGCTCGCGGCCATTGGTCGACACATGGCGGCCACTGTTGTAGACGATGTGCAGCGGCGTGTAGCCGAGCGCACGCGCCATCTGGACCCACGGATCAGTCGCTGCACTTGAATCCGCGGCAAGGCCAGCGGCGGTCAGCGCGCGCCGGCGCCACTGGTGGTCGTTCATGCACAAGCCGTGCACGAGCAGCAGCAGGCGACCGGAGGGCGCGGGCACCGCGTCGGCCAGCGCCTCCTTCTGTACCGTTAGCGGCTGCCCAAGGGAGCGCAACTGCATCGGCAGCGCCAACGTGTTGCCGGTGTCGGCCAGATGATCACCAAGCACGCCATTTAACGCCGCGAGCACCGCCTCGCGCTCAAGCGACGATGTGCGTGGCGCGCCTGCATGCCGCTGCAGCAGGGGCAGCAGCGCCCCGAGTGCGGCGTCGAGGCCAAAGCCGACGGTGCGTGTGACCCCATGCACGCTGCGGTACACGAGCCCCGTTATGCCGCGCGTGCGACCATCCGGCGCCCGCCCCAGCGGCGGCGCGACGCGAGCAACAGCGTGATGCACCGACTCGACAAGCTCGGTGATGCCGGTCACCGCGTCGATGCCCAGGCGGCTGAGCGCGCGCAGGTCGGCCGGATGCAGATGCGATTTCATTCCGCCTTGTACTCCGCGGGCGCTGCTTTGGGGGCGAAGGTGTGCTCTAAAGCAAGACCTCCGGGACGTTCTGTGCGAACCCGCAGCTTTAGAACCGCGAGCCTGGCTCGCGCAGGAATGCTTCTTCCTCCGGCGACGACACCCGCCCCAGCAAGGCGTTCCGGTGCGGAAAGCGGCCGAAACGCGCCACCACGTCGCGGTGCTTGATCGCCCAAGCGAGGGGCTCAGTGAGTCCATCTGCAGCAAGCTGCTTGAACAACTGCACGGCGCGCTCCTGCAGTGACAATGATTCCGCGTGCTCGAAGGGAAGGTAGACGAACCAGCGTTCGTTTAAAGACAACTGGCGATCGAGCCCAGCGTCGACCACACGCTCGGCAAGTGCAATCGCCGCCGCGTCACCCGCAAAGGCGCGTGCGGTGTCGCGAAAGATGTTGCGGGTGAACTGGTCGAGCAGGACGATCAGCGCGAGCATGCTGCGCAACTCCTCACGCCAGTGATCAAGTTTGGCCTGCAGGGCAGCGTCCACAGTGGCGCCAAAGCGGGCGCGGATCAGCGCATCCGTGTCAGCAGACTTGGTGAACCAGAGGCGGCGGGCGGTGCCGTGCTCGGCACTGCCTGGCGCGGCGAACCAGAAGTCGAGCACTTCCTGCGGGCTGGCGTGCATTGCAACTCCTTGTGTTGGCGGTGCAAGCGGGCTGGGTGCAGCCCGTCTGTTGCTGGAGCGGATGGAACGGCAAGGACGCGACGACCGCGCAGCGGATCGTTCCCGCTAGCCCGGATGTTTCATCAGGGACGCGGCATTTGCGCGGATGCATGCGCGAGCCAGGTTGCGCGAGAGGGCGAAGCCGGGGTTTC
>JBIIZX010000268.1:0-5253 GCA_044346055.1 Burkholderiaceae bacterium
CCGCCTGAAACCTACTTTGCAAATCAACCACTTGCGAGGTGTTTCTTAAGAGCCCGATCCAACCGATGAACGGTGGCTGGCGCCCTTACCGTGCACCGCAACATTCTTCAGCACACAAATTAACGAGAGGAAACGCAGAGTTGAGCACAGCGAAAGGGCCTGGACGAGCACTTGAAGCAGTGACAGCGACACAGGCACGGACCGGCGGCGACAGTGCGCACACGCCGATGATGCAGCGGTGCTAGAGCAAGCACTGGCGAGGCTTCGCAAAATGCCGCGCTGGCAGTTACACCGCTGGTCATACCTGCGCAGTCGCAGCAGCGAGTCGCAACGGCGAGTGTCATTCGTCGGCCCTGGCGCGCGCCGCTAGTCGGTCAAGTCGCTGCTTTTCGACGAGCGCGGCCAGCGTCCGACCTCGCAAGACGTGCACTGATCGCTCCAGCACGTCGCAGGCGGCCTGCATCCGCTCGATGCGATCCTGCGCACGCTGGGCACTCTCGACGATCCACGCAAGGTCGCTCAGGGCATTTCGCACACCGATGCAAGCAGCATCCGCCCGCGCGGCTTGATCTCTGAGCATTTCGGCCAAGCGCCGCCTACGGATTTCCTCGGGACTGTCCCGATGCAGCCAGGTCATGTCCGCAGCTCCGCGGCTAGCCGCGCATCGAACACAACCGCGCCAGCGTTTGCAGGGTCGCCACGCACCAGCAGTAGTGCGTGCGTGGGGTTGCATGCGTAGATCGTGACGCGGACAAACTCGCCCGGCTTGGCGTGGCGTGGGTCGCCAGCGCGACAGACACTGACGACGTAGGGCAGGCGCGGCGGATCGCCGGCCGTAAGATTCGGCTTGCTCATTCTCGACTCCAGTTCGAGGGTGTGAAGCCCTGCCGGCCCGCGTTGACGCGCGGGTGTCGGTGGGCACTGGTTTTCTAGGTGCTGCGCTCCATGACGTAAGCAGCGATTGCCCTGCCGGGATCACTTCCGGCGAGCTTCGCCAATGCGATGAGCCTTGCGTTAGGGATCGGCCGCGCGCCTGTCTCCCACTCATACAGACGCGGGTACTTCACGCCCAAGGACTCGGCAACGGCCGTCTTGGTCAGGCCGTGCCGCTTCATTGCGCGATCAATCAGATTTGCTACCGTTCCCATAACCGGGAATATGCCCAGTCTTGGGAATGCGGTCAAGCGGTTTATTCGCTGGCCGTGGCGCTTCGTCCCTCTGCCGGCAAGTAAACGCCCGGTGCGCGGGATTCAAAGTCAATCTGCACTGCCCTGACGCATTCGCCCGCGGTCTGCAGCAGCCGGCTAGCCTTCTTGCCGTGCGCTGCCACGAGTACCGCATGCGCGGCTTCCAGGTCGGTCTGAATGCGCTGCAGGCTGTGCGCCAGGTCGGCGTGCTGGTCAGCGGTGAGCGGCATCGTCCTTCACGGCCAGCGGCTATTCCACCACTCCAGCAGCAGTGCGTACCCCATTAGGGCGAGCGCAAGCACCGTCACGCGGTCTCCCGTTGCGCATAGCAGGCTTCAGTCTCTAGCCTGCGCTTCAGGCGAAGAATCGGGCGCTTGACGTGCTCGGGTGCGCAGTCGTGTGCGAGGCCAGCGAGTACGACCGCTCGCCGCAGATCAGGCGCAGTGTCCTGATTGCCTTTGGCGGCCTCAAGTGCGGCGTTGACCAGGTCGTGATAGTGCTGCGTCATGGCAGCCTCCAGCGTTCTCAATGGCGCATCAGCAGCGCCAGAATGATGGCCGTCATCGCTTCGTCGTCGTCGTTGCGACGCAGGACGCAATCGCCGATGCCAGGCAAGCCAGGCAGGCCGGGAAGTCTGACAGCAGCCCCTCCACCGTCCGGCAATGCCGGTGGTGGCGGTGTGCCATCGCCGGCACCCGTGAGCAGCCCTTGCGTGAGCAGGAAGAACATGCGCCGCGCTTAGCTTCCGATGTCCCAGGCCACTTGAACGGCTGCGGTCGCGTTGGCATTGCCGATGATCTGAAAGCTTCCGGCAGACGGAACAACGCGCAGGATCGTGTTGAACGTCGCATCGGCTACCGACTGCGCGATCTGGCAATTGACGCTGGTCGACGCGTTGACCAAAGGATTCTGAACGGTCGTGGTCGATTGGCCCGCCGCCACGACTGCGCGACCGCTGCGATAACTACCGCTGACGTTGACCGTCGGCACCGCCGTGCTGTTCTCGGCGATGCGCGCCGTAATCAGGGCCTCCTCGGTGCTAGCGGGCAGTGTTGCAATCGAGCCGGCAGGGTAGGCATTGCCACTGTACGGCTGCAGGAAACGTACCGTCATCGCCGCGCCCCCATGCGCTTGGCGCGCGCCTGCTCGTATTGCTGTTGCTCGGTAAGTGCATTACCGAACCCGCGCTTCCTGCGGCCCTCGTAAATGCTCTGATTGATCTCGTCATCGTCCAGAATGTCCGTGAGTTCTTCGCGATGCTTGACGATCCATTCGGCGGCCTGCTCGTCTGACTGGAACTGACTCAGGAACGGCATGAGCCGGTCGGCGGCTTTCGCAATCGCGAGCACGAGATACGGGTCGGCTTGCTCCACGACGGTTCGGGTAAATGTGTCGCTGCGGGGGTCGGCGAAAAGACCGACCGATGTCGCGTGCTCGCACGCCCGGTCCCACTTGTCCTTGCCGATGCTCTGGCCAGCGGCGGCATGCAATGCCTGCAGCAATTCCTCGATGCGGTCCTGTACTTCTTGGTTCATTGCTATCTCCCTCAAAGATATGCGGCAACGGCCGCGCGTGTCGCAGCGTTCAGATCCTTGCCGTGCTCGGCAATCTGCGCGGGATCGGCAGGCACAGACCAATCGACCTGTTGCCGGCCAGCTTCGCCAAGGCCCTGAAACGCATCGCTGTCGAATAGCTCGCGAAAGAACGCGTTCCGAATCAACTCCACCGCAGCGATCGTCGGCAAGTGCGGCTGTGTCAGGCGGTTCAGTCCGTGCGCGTCGATGGGAACTTGCGCTTCCGCGGCATGGCTGGTCATCGTGCCCACTGCGTCCTTTGCCGCCGCCCGCGCGGATGGGAAGCTTTTCGCTGCATGCGCGAAGGCCCTCGCCGCAACGCCCAGTTCGTCGGCAGCCACGTCGGCAACGTCCAGGCTGCGCAGCGCATCGCGGGCAGCATCCTGTGCGCGCGACTTGGCGGCACTCAATCGCGCGGCCTCGGCTCGTGCTTTTGCTACGTCGATCGCCGCCGCCAGGTCGCTTAGTTCGGTCTGGAGCCTCTCAGATTCGACGCGCGCGTCGGTGAGTGACTTGCCGGCCTTCGGGTCACCGCTCGCTTGCGCAAAGGTCAATTCGGCGCGCAACGCCTCCAGTTCGAGCTTTCGCGCCAGGCGGGCGGCTTGGTCTCTTTCAAGAATCGCCAGCGGATCGGCGGGTAAGTCCTTCGGCATGTGTGCCCCTCGGTCAGTGAGGCTCCATCGTCGCGCGCTTATGCCGTCGCCCGTCGAAAGTTCCGGTTTGTCGGGATAGATTCCGGATAGCGCGTCGCGATGCGGTCGGACAGGTGAATCAGCGAAACACCGCCGCGCACTTCGCAAACTTCAATGCGCACCAGCAAGTGCCGGCCCAGCTCGGGCGACTTGGCACCGATGGATTCGAACAATCCCCGCATGCGGTCGCGGATCGCGTAGACCGGCCTTGAGCGCGCGGAGCGCTGCCGGGCAGCCGGTGAAGGTGCGAAACGCTGACCCACACGCGAGGCGCCTGTAGGGCCTCATAGAGGCTCGCAGCGGCATCTCGCTGGCGAGGCTCCGGCAGCCATAGGACTGGCGCGGCTGCCGGGCCGAGCCAGTAGGCATAAAGGCCGTCCGGAATGAAAGCGAGCGGCTCGCGGGACGTGCAGTCAGAGGTGCGCATCTTCGACGTAGGCCAGCAGAACCGGCCCGCGGCCGCGCCAAGCTTGATAGGCCCGCGCGATTAAGGTGTCCTGCGATTCGCCCTCGCGTGCATTGATCGGCCCGTCCGGCCCGGCAATGAAGGTTCGCCCCTCGTCGCGCTCCACATAGAAAATTTGCAGCGTGTCGCTTTGCGCGGATTCGAGCGCTAGCAATCGGCTCAAAAGTGATTTCATGCTCGCCCCTTTGCCGGGTATGACCGGCGGTGTAACTTTGCGGCGTGGTGTGTTTCCGGACTTGACTGGCCTTGTTTGCACGCCGATGGATGATGGGTGTGTGTTCGCTTCATGGGGTCAGTCCGTCCCATAAAGCCCGATGTGAATCGCCTCTGACGCGGGCGGCCGATTGGTTGCGGCCTCAAGCGCTCGGCTAATCAGTCCGCTTAAGTCCTCGCCAGGCAGGCGCGCGCACTCCGGCATGCCAATGGCTGGATTGGCTTCGACGCCTGCGGTGTTCCAGGCGAACAGCCGGCACCCGCTCTGCCGGTCCACGTTGCCCACGAAGCACCACTGAAATTCCAGCGGCTCAGCGGGCGGCGCCCGGTTCTCAAGGTGGGTCAATCGAGCATCGAGTGTTTTCATAGCGTCCTCTGATTCTTTTCGAGCCGCTCGATTCGCTTTTCGAACTCAGCGGCCTCGAGCACCTTCGCCAGGGTCTGCAGGACGAACGCGAACCGGCTCCCGTCCGCAGGCGGGATCTCGCCGTGGCGCATGCCCCGATAGACGCGGGCCAGCTCGTCAGCAACGTGGTTCAGGTTCGATAGGCGAATGCGCCTGGGGGTAGGCACAAGTGCGGTGCTTTTCTCGTTGCGCGCTTCCAGCGGTTTAGCCGGCCATTCCTGCGCGTCTAGGACTTCGAAGTCCGCCGGGTGGGTCAGTTCCAGTCATTCGCCCTTCCCCGCCGCTTCAATGGTCGCGGCCAGCACGGCACGCTGATAGATGCGGCGCTCTGTCTCGGTCAGGCTGGCAGGTACGCGCGGCTCCCACTCGCAAACCGAATGGCGCACCTCGCCCCGGCGCAGTTTCGGCACGGTGATGGTTAGCCAGTACCGCCCAATACGCACACGACGGACCACGGCGGCGGCTTCAGCGGTCATCTTTTCGGCCCTTCCCTGAAGCGCGGTTTGTGCAAATCGTTCCAAATCCGTAACCCTAGGAAAGGGAAGGGAACGGCACGGTGTTCCCGTTCCACGCGTTCCACACGCTCGGAACGGCTGGCGGGCGACAATTATCTTGAGCGCTCAGCGACAACTATCGTGAGCGGTTGACGCATGCCGCCGGGGTGCGTTTTGCGGTTGGGTTCCTACAGTGATCGCCTTCTTCAGGAGGGTGGCCA
>JBIIZX010000269.1:0-5236 GCA_044346055.1 Burkholderiaceae bacterium
TGGCTGATGTTCTTCAGCGACAAGAGCAAGGTGCTCACCCTCGGCGTGGTTGCGGTGTTCGGCATGATCATCGGCTCAGCGGCCTCGGCACTGCTCAGCCGCAGCTTTCGCTGGGAAGGCTTTGGCAACACCGAGGACACCGCCAACCACCTGGTGGGCGCGGCGCTGATGGGCTTTGGCGGCGTGACCGCGATGGGCTGCACCGTGGGCCAGGGCCTGTCCGGCGTTTCGCTGCTGGCGCTTGGATCGTTCATCGCACTGGGCGCGATCATCGTCGGCGCCCTGCTCGCGCTGCGCTATCAGAACTGGCGCGTGGAGAAGATGGTCTAGGTGCCGGCGTTCTTCGCTGGCGTGCTTCGATGACGTACTGCGCCGACGTCCTGCGCCCACGCGCACGCTGACGCAGGCGCGGCACGGCGCGCATCGACACGGGCCGGTTTGACGCGACGGGGGCGTATCGGGATAATCCGCGCCTCTCGTTTCGCAAGTCGGGCCTCACCCGCAAGTCGCGCGAAACATGCCTCCGGCGCTGCAATGGCTGCCGGTGCGCAGAGCGGGTCGTTAGCTCAGCCGGTAGAGCAGCGGACTTTTAATCCGTTGGTCGCAAGTTCGAATCTTGCACGACCCACCACCGCTTTTTTCTCTTCCTGTTTGCGCCCGCCGGGTCTGCTGCGGATGTGCAGCGGGCTCGCGCTCACTCCACTCAGCGCTTGCCATTCCGCGCCCGCCGTTCAGCGCCCCCGACGACGGCGCCAATGAGCGCCGCGACAGCTGGATCAGGCGCTTTCGAACGGGCCCGTGCCGCGAATGGTGTTGGGGTCGCGCGCGATGTCCCGATCGCAGGGGTGCACAGCGTAACCAGCGGCATGACCGAGCACGCCGAGCGCCATCATGTGCGCCACCACCGAGCGGCGGTCCTGCTCACGGATCTCGTCGTAACGGGTGGCCAGATGCTGCATGCGCCGCTCGATCTCGCCCTGCAGTGCGCTGCCGTGGAACCGGGACCCCTCGCTGTTCCGCAGGCTGCGCTCGGCGGCCCGTAACAGCCGTCGCACCGCGAGCACCGCGTTTTGCGAGATCAGCTGCTCTGGATACTCGCTCGCTTCCAGCGCACGGGTGAGTCGGGCACGGCGCAGAGGGGTGAGTCGAGGGGTCATGGAGTCAGCCGGTCAGGTTTACCGCAAAATTCGCATGCGGTACGGCAACCATAACCGACCAGCGCCGTAAGTGGTTGACTGAGAGGCGAGCGCGGCGGATGAGCGCTGCATCCGAGCAACACGTGGCGTGCGGTAACTTTGTCACTTCCGGAAAGCTTGGCGCTGCGCGCACCGGCGCACACTTCATAATCAAACGAGCCAATGGCGCACGCGCCCGAGCAGCGACGACACGAACAACAAGGACAACCAATGCACTTGGCGCCAGCAAAGCACGCTCGCTCTTTGCCACACCGCGTAAGCCTCGCGCTGGCGTTGGCGGTTTGGCTGACAGCGGCGAGCAACGCGAGCGCACAGGCCACCCTCACGTTGCACGGCGGCTGGCGCACCAGCTCGGGCTTGCAGGCGCCGGAGACGACCGTTCAGCCGCAGCCTCAGCCCGTGGCGCCGCGTGATGTGACCGTGCGGGACTCCGGCTTTGGCATGGTGGTCGCCGGCTGGCAGCTGGACACGCAGCGCGACATCGAGGTGCAGATCAGCCGCCAGCACACGTACTTGACTGCGCCTGGGCGCAACGGCACGCAGACGGTGCCAGTGACCGTACCGCTGACGCTGCTGACAGTGCAGATCGGCGGCATCAACTTCTTTGAAAGCACAGCGGGCCACGGTCCGTATGTGGCGGGCGGCGTGGGCGCCACGCGCCTGACGCCCGATCTGGCCGGCGGCATCTCGGAAACGCGGCCGTCGCTGGCGGTGGCGCTTGGTTATGCCTGGCAGTTCAAGGCCGTGTCACTTCGCACCGAGGCACGCTTCAACACCATTGTCCTCAACAGCAGCGGCGGGCTGTTCTGCAACGGTGGCTGCACGCTCACCGTCAGCGGCCAGACGCTGACGCAGCTGGAAGCGTCGGTGGGGTTGGGGTTTCGGTTCTAGCGGTTGCTTGGAAGAATGTCGGCGCAAACACAAGGCGTTCAACCACCGCGCACACAGAGCACAGCACGTGCACCAAGAAGAACTACGCGGACCTGCTCCGTGTTCTCGGTCACTGCGTCAGTTCAAGCGCTCGGGCCGACATAGGCCCGCTCGCGCAGCCACTTGGTGGCAATCCACTTCTCGCCGCGGCCCACCGGGTTGCCACCGTGCAGCGTGCGGCGATCAAGCTGTCCGTCCTCGGCGGTGTAGGCGAAGTACAACGCATTGCCCTTCTTGGGCAGCACGTCGAGCCCTACATCGGGGAACACGGTGGCGCCGCCGGCCTCAACATCGTTCAGGTACATGATGAGCGTGGCAATTCGCTGGCCGCCCATTGCCAGCACCTTGTCGTTGCCGTCGAACGTCGGGTCGAAAAAATCGAAGTGCGGCTTGTATTCTGCGCCCGGCGTGTAATGCAGGATCTGGATCGGCTCGCCGTTCTGCACGGGGCAGCTCACCACTTCGCTGATGCGCGCCTCGATGCGGCGGATCAGCGGGTTCTCGCCACGCGTGAAGTGCGTGCCCTCGCTGGTGCGATCGGGGTGTACGTCGTACTCGCCGGTGGCCGCATTCACCACGGTGGAACGCTCCAGCTTGCGCGCCGACATGGCCACCAGCTCGTCGCACTCGGCGTCCGACAAGAACCCGCCAAAGAGCACCACGCGCGGCGCATTGAGCGCGAGCAGGATATTGACCGTGCGGTCCGAGGTCGGGATCGCATTGGCAGTCTGCGCAATGATCTCGGACGCGGTGAGCTGTTGGTCGGGCCGAGCAGCCATCGGCTCGATGGGCGCTGATTGCGACGGCGTCTGCGCCTGCGCAGCCATCGGTTGCACCTGCACCGCCTGGCCAGCTGTCTGTTGCCCGCCAGCCCCCTGTTGCCCGCCGCCCGCTGCAGGCACCGCGATCTTGGCGAACGCAAGCTGCACGGCCTGACGCGCAAACTTGTGCTGGTAGCCGGCCGCGCGCAGCGACTGCACCAGCGCATCGGGCTGGAAGCCGCGTTCGATGTTGTCCTTGAGCCAGACCTTCAGGTCCTGGGCGAGCGATTCGTATTGAATGGTCACCACGCGTTGCACTTACTCAAGTCGAGGATAGCGCGGGCCGGCGCATGGCACAGCACCGGCCGGGCCGCGATTTTGCTGCGCTATCCTGCTTGCAGCCCCGGATTGCGATGCCAAGCGCGTACCTTGCGCTCACCTGCCAGCTACGCCGACCGGACGATACGAACGCAAGCGCGCCGCGGCCGGGTCCACCGGCCCGCATCCACCGTCCCGCATCCACCGTCTTGAATCCCAAGCGCACTCCCTCAGGACATTGACCCATGCTGCAACGAGTCTCTTCCCTGCCCAAGCTCAACGACGCGCCTCTGCTGCGCACGCAGGCCTACGTGGATGGCCAGTGGCGCGATGGCGAGCACGGCAAGTTTGTTGTCACCAACCCGGCTGATGCCGGGCGCCTGGCCGATGTTGCCAACTGCGGCGCAGGGGATGCGCAAGCCGCAATCGCTGCCGCTGAGCGCGCACTGCCCGCCTGGCGCGCGCGCACGGCCAAGGACCGCGCCGCGCTGCTGCGCAAGTGGTTCGAGTTGATGATGGCCGCGCAGGAGGATCTGGCGCAGCTCATGACCGCCGAGCAGGGCAAGCCACTAGCGGAGTCGCGTGGCGAGATTGCCTATGGCGCGAGCTTCATGGAATGGTTTGCCGAGGAAGCCAAGCGGGTTTACGGCGAGACCATTCCCGGCCACGCCACCGACAAGCGCATCATCGTGCAGCGCGAGCCGGTGGGGGTGTGTGCCGCCATTACGCCGTGGAATTTTCCGAACGCGATGATCACGCGCAAGGTGGGGCCGGCACTGGCGGCAGGTTGCACCGTGGTGGTGAAACCGGCCGAGCAGACGCCGCTGTCCGCCCTCGCCCTGGCTGAACTCGCGCAACGCGCCGGCATTCCCCCCGGCGTGTTCAACGTGCTGCCGGCCGATGAAGCCAACTCGATCGCCGTTGGCAATGCGCTATGCGCCTCCCCGGTGGTGCGCAAGCTCTCGTTCACGGGCTCCACGCAGGTGGGCCGCATCCTAGCGCAGCAGTGCGCGCCGACGCTGAAGAAACTTTCGCTCGAGCTGGGCGGCAACGCGCCGTTCATCGTCTTTGACGATGCCGATCTCGATGCCGCAGTCGAAGGCGCCATCGCATCCAAGTACCGCAACACCGGCCAGACCTGCGTGTGCACCAACCGCTTCTACGCGCAGGCTGGCATCTACGACGCCTTCGTGCAGAAGCTCGCCGCCAAGGCCGCGCAACTGAAGGTTGGCGCGGGCACCGAGGCCGGCGTGCAGCAAGGCCCGCTGATCGATACGCCCGCGCTGGAAAAAGTGCAGCGTCATGTGGCCGATGCTGTCGCAAAGGGTGCGACGGTGGTAACGGGCGGAAAGGCCCACGCACTCGGCGGCACCTTCTTCATGCCCACAGTGCTTGCCAACGTGAGCAACGCGATGCAGCTCGCCTCCGAGGAGACCTTCGGCCCCGTTGCGCCCGTGTTCAAGTTCACGACCGAGGACGAAGCAGTGCAACTGGCCAACAGCACCGAGTACGGACTGGCCGCCTACTTCTACTCACGCGACGTATCGCGCGTGATCCGCGTATCAGAGAAGCTCGAGTACGGCATGGTCGGCGTGAACACCGGCATCATCTCGACCGAGGTTGCACCCTTTGGCGGCGTGAAGCAGTCCGGCTACGGCCGCGAGGGCAGCCGGCACGGGATCGATGAGTACCTGGTGATGAAGTACGTGTGCCTGAGCGTCTGACACAGACGGCTCAAGGCACGACCGGCCTGCAACGCGCCCGCAGTGCTTGACGCCGCTGTGGCTAGACTCAGAGCCGCTCGACGCCGCCGTCCTCAAACGACGCGAACAGGATCTCCGGACTGAAAGGGCGGCCGCGCTTGGGCACATAGGGTGCGGCCACCGTGTCGCCTTGACCGAAGCCGAAACCCGCTTCGCACGCGAGCGCGCGCTGCACTGGCTGGTCCAGGCAGCCGGCAATTGTCCAGTCGCCTGCAACGCCAACGGATCGGACCTGCCGCAGCGTATCGGTCCAGTACTCGACGCGACC
>JBIIZX010000270.1:0-5232 GCA_044346055.1 Burkholderiaceae bacterium
CTCGCCGATGCCAACGGGCATCGGCTGCGCCCCTCTCGCACAATCTGGCTCGCGCCGGCGCCGCGCAATTCCCGCGTCCCTGATGAAACATCCGGGCTAGTCCGCCTTGAAGCCGGTTTCCCTGTAGAACGCCTGGATGGTGTCGCGGCCGATGCGGCTTTCCATGTCCTTGTGCACCGGTGCCAGCGCCTTCTTCCATGCCGCTCGCTCTTCAGCCGTGGGGACATAGACAGCGGTCTTGCCGGCTGCCTTGATCTTGTCCAGCGACTCTTCGTTTTCCTTGCGGGCGATGGAGTTGGCGTACTTGGTGGCTTCCGCCATGGCGGCGTCCAGTTCCTTGCGGATATCTGGCGGCAGGCCGTCCCAGAACTTCTTGTTGGCGATCACGGCGTAGCCGAGATAGCCGTGGTCGGTCACTGTCAGGTGCTTCTGCACCTCGTGCATCTTCTGCGTGTACATGTTCGAGGGCGGGTTCTCGGTGCCATCGACCACGCCGGTCTGCAGCGCCTGGTACACCTCCGAGAACGACATCACCTGGGGCAGCGCGCCCAGCGTGCGCATCTCGGCTTCCAGCACCTTGGACGACTGGATGCGCATCTTCATGCCCTTGATGTCGCCCGGCATCTTCATGGGCTTATTGGCGCTCATGATCTTGAAGCCGTTGTCCCAGTAGGCCAGCCCGCTGAAGCCCTTGGACTCGAGCTTCTTGAACAGCGCCGTGCCGGCCGGGCCGTTGGTGACCTTGTGCAGCTGGTCGTAGTTGTCGAACATGTACGGCAGGTCGAACACCTCGAACTCGCGCACCCCCAGCGGCCCGAACTTGGCCAGTGACGGTGCCAGCAGCTGCACGCTGCCCAGTGCCAGCGCCTCCATCTCCTCGCCGTCCTTGAACAACTGCGAGTTCGGATACACCTCGACCTTGACGCGCCCTTTCAGGCGCTGGTCCACCAGTTCCTTGAATTTTTCGGCGCCCTTGCCCTTGGGCGTATCGACCGCCACCACGTGGTTGAACTTGATGACGATGGGCGGTTGCTGCGCGAGCAGCTTGCGAGGTGCTGCGGCGGACAATGCGGCGGCTGCGCCCAGTGTTGCGAGCGCGCGGCGCCGACCTTTGGTCGATGCCATTTTGTTGTCTCCCTGATGCCTGTGGCGCCTTGTTTGTTCGGACTCCACCTGAACCAAGCGCGGGCGCCGTTGTGCGCTTTGTTGCGCTTGTACGCGGGGCAAATGGAGTGCGTATTGACGGGCAACAAGGCGCGCGCCGTGCGCCCGCGGATTCAGCGACAGGGGCTCTGGGGGGAAGCCAGCAGCAACACGGCAGGCCTGGCTGTCGTGCTGCGGTGAGGGGAGACGCCGTCGGTTGGGCGACGGCGGCGATCCCGTCAGTACTTGCCGTGCTGCTTGTAGATGTAGTTCGACAGCTCGTTCTGCTGCATCGACAGCCGGTACTGGATCTGGTGCACGGCGCGGACAATGGCGCGCATCACCCGGTACACCAGCTGCGGGTCGGTCTCGACCAGTGACTCGAGCTGTACCCGCGACAGGCCAATCACCCGCGTCGGTGCCATCGCCATCAGCGAGGCATAGCGCTGGGCGCCGTCGAGCCACGACAGCTCGCCGGCAAAGTCGCCCGCCGACAACGTGTTCAGCGTCACCTGGTCCTGGGTGCCGGGCTTTTTCACCACGCCCAGCACGCCGCCCACGATGATGTACAGGTGCTCATCGGCCGTGCCCTCGTGCACCAGCACGTCGCCATCGTGCAGGTCCTTCATCTCCATCACCGCCGCCAGCGTCTGCACCTGGGCGTCAGTCAGCTCCACGGCGAGCCTGGTCGAGCGCAGCACAGTGGCGAGGTCGGGCGATTGCGTGGGCATGGTGTCGGTCCGGAGGAATGAGGGTGACGTCGATGAGGGGGTCTGGTGTGTTGGTGGCGAGAGCGTCGGCTCGGCCGCCAGCGCGGCCGGCATGGATCCGGCCCGCGCTGGCGCCGCGGACAGGAAAGATGTTACGGCGGCGGCGCCGATCGGCGCCGTCGGTGCGGCAAGCACGTGATCGGCGCGCTGCACGAAGGCATCCATCAGCTTATCGGCCAGGTGATTAAAGGCGGCGCGCGCCACCCGCGCGACCGCGCCGTCGAGCTCATAGGCCAGAGTGAACTCGATGCGGCGGGCTTGCGCATTGAGCGCAGTCAAGCGCCACTCGCCGCGGAAGCGTCGCATCAGCTGGCTGCCGCTGGACTGCATCTCGATCAGCATCCACGTCGGCCGCTGCTTGGGATTGCGTGTCTGCATCGTCAAGGCGATGCCCGCCAGCCGCATGGTGATGCGGGCAGCCACGACCTCGTCTGTGCGTTCCAGGATCTCCGCCGCGCTGCAGCCGGGCAGAAAATCCGGGTAGTGCTCGGCCGCCTCGATCAGGTCGAACATGTCCTCGGCCGAGTGCGGCACCAGAACCGTGCGCTTGACCTCGACGCCGCCATTCATTGGTCACACTCCTGCAATTGCGCCCGCCTTGCGAAGTCATGCCAGCGGGCCCGTTGCAAGCCTAGCGTGACAGGCCTGGCGGTAGCGGTGGACGCTTGGTTATGGCGGCCCTAGCCCGGATGTTTCACCAGGTCGCCCCCGTGCACACACGATCTCCCTCTGGAAGCTGCAGCGACAGCCGGCCGCCGGCCAAAGCCATTTTGGTCCGTCGAGGCTACGCGGGCGGAACTTGTCAATGACTTTGCGGCGCCTGCGCGGCCACATTGCTCAAGAGTTCGCCGATGCCGGCGGGCATCGGATGCGCCCCTGCAGGCCGCAGCCGCTCAGCCGGCGCGACGCAGGCGTAGCGAAACCTGGCTCGCACATGCATCCGCACAAACCCCGCGTCCCTGATGAAACATCCGGGCTAGCGCAGCACCGGCATGGAAAACTCCGGCCCCTTGCTGGCGCGAGAATCGGTCCAACGCTGCATCACGCTCTTGTAGCGGGTGTAAAAGCGTACGCCTTCCTCGCCGTAGGCATGATGGTCGCCGAAGAGCGAGCGTTTCCAGCCGCCGAAAGAGTGAAACGCCATGGGAACGGGGATCGGCACGTTGATGCCCACCATGCCGGCCTGCACGCGCCGCGAAAATTCGCGCGCCACGCCGCCGTCGCTCGTGTAGCAGGCCACGCCGTTGCCGAACTCGTGCGCGTTGACGAGCGCGAGTGCGGCGGCAACGTCGGGCACGCGCACAATGGCCAGCACCGGCCCGAAGATCTCCTCGCGATAGATCGTCATATCCGGGCGCACCTGGTCGAACAGCGTGGCACCGAGGAAGAACCCGTTCTCGCGTCCGGGCACCACATGCTGGCGGCCATCGACCACCAGCTGCGCGCCGTCGCTGATGCCTTGTTCGATGTAACCAAGAACTTTCTTACGATGCACGGCCGTCACCACGGGGCCCATGTCGGCGTCTGCTTCCAAGCCGTCCTTGATGCGCAGCTTCGCAATGCGTGGCTTGAGCTTGGAAATCAATGCATCGCCAACCGGACCGACCGCCACGCCGACCGAGATTGCCATGCAGCGCTCGCCCGCCGAGCCATAGGCGGCACCCACCAGCGCGTCGGCGGCCTGGTCCAGGTCCGCGTCGGGCATCACCACCATGTGATTCTTCGCGCCGCCGAGTGCCTGCACGCGCTTGCCGCGCATCGAGGCTTCACGGTGAATCGCCTCGGCGATTGGAGTGGAGCCGACAAAGCTCACCGCCGCAACCTCCGGGTGCTGCAGCAGCGCATCCACGGCGACCTTGTCGCCCTGCACGACGTTGAACACGCCGTGGGGCAGACCCGCCTGCTGCAGCAACTGCGCCAGCAGCAGGCTCACCGACGGAGCGCGCTCGGACGGCTTGAGAACGAAGGTGTTGCCGCACACCAGCGCGAGGGGAAACATCCACATCGGCACCATTGCCGGGAAGTTGAAGGGCGTGATGCCGACCGTCACGCCGAGCGGCTGACGCAGCGAAAAATTGTCGATGCCGCCCCCCACGTTCTCCGAGTATTGCGTCTTCAGCAGCTGCGGTGCGCTGCAGGCAAATTCCACCACTTCGATGCCCCGCTGCACTTCGCCGCGCGCGTCACTGAACACCTTGCCGTGCTCGCGGGTGATGCTGCGGGCCAGCGTGTCGTGATGCGCTTCCAGCAGCTCCTTGAACCGGAACATGACGCGCGCACGGTTCAACGCCGAGGTCTCGGCCCAGGCCGTGAACGCGGCACTCGCCGCGCGCACGGCGCGGTCTACCGTGGCTGCGTCGGCCAGTTGCACCAGCGCAGACACCTCGCCTGTGGCCGGGTTGAACACCTCACTGGTGCGGGCGCCAGCGTCGTTGACGGCCACGCCGTTGATGTGGTGGCCGATGCTGGTTGCGATCGCGCCGACTTCCGCCTTGCCCATGACTGACTCCCATGATTTTTAGCGCGACAGGTTACGCACCGATTATCGCGCGGCCGATTTGAACCTATTGCGTCAGTCTTGTTCGTCCGGCGCTGACAGGCGATATCGCTGCCGGCCGTTCTCGCTGCTCGGTGCGCACCCGGGGCGCCCGTCGGCGATCGATTGACGCGCGTCGGTGCCGGTGACATTGTGCGAGGGTACAACGGTTCCATCGGCAACTTTTCGCCGCCGCCGTGCTCGGCACGCTGGCGCACCCGGCCCTCTCACAGCTGTGCCGCTGGGTTGACAAGCGCGATTCGGTCAACTACTGAGACACGCCGCCCATCTACGCGAGTCAGGTGACGCCACTGAATCCCGATCGCTCGCGGGTGAGCGTGGTGCCGGGCCTGAGCCGGGAGGACATGGACCGCGCCAAGAAGAGTTCCGAGCAGGCGCGCCTCGACCGGCTGGAGAGCGAGGTCAAGTCGCTGCGCGAAGAAGCCAGCTCTCGAATGCCGCCGCCCGCGCCAAGCACCGAGCGCGATACTGTTTTCGTACCGTATTACGACGGCGCGTCGCGACTGCGGCCTGTTCCACCCAAGCCACCGCTGCCACCGAAGCCGCCCCGGCCGCAGCCGGTCGAGACGCCACCGCCACCGCTTTACACGCGACCGAAATAGCGACCGCGCAGAGCTCACCGGGCCCGGGCCTGCTCCGTCCTATTGAGCTTTCCTTAAATAGCGACATCACCACAATTCGGCCTGAGCCCAGCAGGCAGCGATGATCGAGGGTCGCCGCTGTGCGCTTTTGAGCTTGTTGCGCGCGGTGGTGTTGAGTTCG
>JBIIZX010000272.1:0-5210 GCA_044346055.1 Burkholderiaceae bacterium
AGGGCATCACCGTCAGTGACGCCGACCTGGCAACCGTGCCCATCAAACGCGCAGCCTTCCATGGTGACTGGAACTACTGCATCGGATCAGGGTGAACGTTCAGCTTGTTTGCTAACGAGCCCTTATGCGCCGGGGCGACGGGCAACAACCCGTGCCTCAGTGGTGCCCTGCACCCGGTTCAATGCAGCTGAGCGTCGCGCAGTGCGCGCCAGATGCGCTCTGACGTCGCCGGCATGGAAATGTCCTTCACGCCGAACGGGCGCAGCGCGTCGACGATTGCATTGATGACCGTGGGCGTGGCCCCCACCGTGCCCAGTTCGCCCACGCCCTTGGCCCCCAGCGGATTGACCTTGCATGGTTGCGATTCGTCGGTGCTGGTGGAAAAGTGCGGCAGGTCTTCGGCGCGCGGCACCGCGTAGTCCATGAACGAGCCGGTGAGAAACTGCCCGCTGTCGGCGTCATAGACCACGCGCTCCATGAGGGCCTGGCCGAGCGCCTGCGCGATGCCGCCATGCACCTGGCCGGCGACGATCATCGGATTGATCACGCGGCCCACGTCGTCCAGCGTGCTGTAACGGTCGATGCGCAGCTCGCCGGTCGTGGGATCGATCTCCACCTCGCACACGTGCACGCTGTTGGGCCACGAGGGGCCGGACACCTTCTGTGTCGTATCAGCGAGCAGGCGCGCATCGGTCTGCTGCGCGGCCAGGTGCGCCAGGTCGATGCCGAGGTCGGTACCGGCGACGCGAAAGCGGCCGCTGGCGTAGTCCAGGTCGGCGGCGGGCACTTCGAGCGCCTTGGAGGCGAGCTCTTTGCCCTGCTCGATGATCTGGTTGGAGGCGGTCAGGAGCGCCGAGCCGCCGATGTACAGCGACCGGCTGCCCATGCTGCCCAGCCCGGGGCCGATGTCGCTGTCGCCTTGCACGATCTCGATGCGCTCGGCATCGATCTGCAGCGTCTCCGCCAGGATCTGCACGAAGCTCGTCTCGATGCCCTGGCCCATGGCCTGCAGCGCCGTGTAGGCGCGCACGCGGCCGTCGCCGGTCACTTCGACCTTCATGCGCTCCTCGAACATGGCGCCGGTCCACTCGAGGAAGGTGGACACCGCGCGGCCGCGCAACAGGCCCCTGGCTTTGGTCGCGGCCGTGCGCGCGGCGTAGCCGCTCCAGTCGCTGGCGGCCAGTGCCTTTTCAAGCAGACCGGGAAAGTCGCCGCTGTCGAAGGTCTCGCCCATCGGTGTCTTGTAGGGCATGGCAGAGGGCGGGATGAGGTTGCGCCGACGCAGCTCAGCGGGATCGAGCTGCAGTTCGGCTGCGGCCTGGTCCATCAGCGGCTCGATGGTGTAGATCGACTCGGGTCGCCCGGCGCCGCGATAGGCGCCGACGATGTTGGTGTTGGTCACGACCGCCTTGGCCTGCAGGTCCAGCGCGGGCACGTGATACACGCCGGTAATCACCTTTGGCCCGATCATCAGGTTGATCGCGACACCTGCTCCCGTGCCATAGGCGCCCACATTGCCGAGGATGCGCACACGCAGGCCGAGGATCTTGCCCTCCGCATCGAGCGCGAGTTCGGCATCGGTGATCCGGTCGCGGCCGTGACTGGCCGCCTGGAACTCTTCATTGCGCGTGGCGCGCCAGCGCACGGTGCGCTTCAGTGTTTTGGCGGCGAAGGCGCACAGCACATCCTCCGGATGCACCATCGCCTTCATGCCAAAGCCTCCACCGACCGCATGCACGCGCACACGCACTTGCGCCGGGTCGAGCTTCAGCACCCCGGCAATTCCCTTGGCGAAGCCCGCCGGGTTCTGCGAGCTGGCGTGGACGGTGATGCGGCCACTTTCTGCGTCGATCTCCGCAGCGCCGGCGCGCGGCTCGAGCGTGACCGGCGACAGGCGCTGGTTGTCGATGCGAATGCGGCTAACGTGCGCGGCGCGCGCAAAGGCAGCGTCACAGGCGGCTGCATCGCCAAAGCGGCTGTTCGCCACTGCGTTGCTCGCGCTAGTCGGCCACACGGGTGGTGCATCTGCTGCGAGCGCGGCGTCGAGCCCGGTGACGGCCGGCAGAGGGTCATAGTCGACGAACAGTTCGCCGGCAACTTGCTCGGCCAGCGCACGCGACTGCGCCACCACCGCCAGCACCGGCTGGCCCACGTAGCGGACCACATCGGTGGCCAGCGGCGTGTAGGCTGGCGTGTCCATCGGCTTGCCATCGGCACTGCGCAGGGCAGGGCTGTTGGCAAAGGCGCCAACCCCGGCGGCGGCGAGATCGGCGCCGGTGAAGACGGCAGCGACACCTGGGGTCTTGCGCGCGGCAGCGACATCAACCGCAACGATGCGAGCGTGCGGATACGGCGAGCGCACCAGCACCATGTGCAGCGCGCCGGCAAACTCCACGTCATCGACAAACTGCGCGCGGCCCGACAGCAGCCGGTCATCCTCGCGGCGCGTGACGGCCTGGCCGACGCCGAACTTCATCAGTGCCATTGCTGACTCGCGGCTTTGTTTTGTTACTGGCTCGGCGGCACGTAGCCCTGCACGCTGTCGGCACCGTCGCCAAAGAAGTAATTCTCCATCTGCGTCGCCAGATACTTTCGCGCGCGCGAATCGGCGAGATTCAGGCGGTTCTCATTGACGAGCATGGTCTGGTGCTTCTGCCAGGCCTGCCACGCCTCCTTGGAGACGCTCTCCCAGATCTTCTTGCCGAGCTCGCCCGGCACCGGCGGAAAGTCCAGCCCTTCTGCCTCGCGGCCGAGCTTCACGCAGTTCACCATTCTTGCCATGACTTCTCCGGAAGGATTGAGGATTCAGGATTGAGGATTGCGCGGACCGAGCGGGCCTGGCCGCTCAATCCGCAATCCTCATTGCTCATAACGATTTGACCAGCACCTGCGAGCGCCGCTGCCAGTTGTAGAACTGCTGCCGCTCAATGGGCAGATCCTCGACGTTGGCAAGGGCGAAGCCGCGCTTCAGAAACCAGTGCGTGGTGCGGGTGGTCAGCACGAAAATCTTGGTGAGGCCGGCCGCCTTGGCGCGAACTTCGATGCGCTTCATCAGCCGCTCTCCGTCGCCGTACTCGCGATACTGCGAGTGCACGGTGAGGCAGGCCAGTTCGCCCATGCGGGCGGTGGGAAACGGATACAGCGCCGCGCAGCCAAAGATGAAGCCGTCATGCTCCAGCACGGTGAAGCGATCGACCTCGCGCTCGATCAGCTCGCGCGGGCGCTTGACCAGGGTGCCGTCGGCCTCCAGGGGCTCGATCAGTTTGATGAGCCCACCGACGTCGTCCAGCGTGGCCTCGCGCAGCGCCTCCAGGTTCTCACTGGCGACCATTGTGCCCACGCCGTCGCGCGTGAAAAGCTCCAGCAGCAGGCTGCCGTCCAGCCCGAAGGGCAGCAGATGGCCGCGCTTCACACCCATGTGGCAGGCGCGCAGGAGGAAGTTGAGCTCGTCCAGCCCGGCCTCGGCGATTTGCCCGGCCGCGATCAGTCGTTCCGCCTCCGGGACCGTGATTTCTGTCTTGCGCTCGTCATCGAGGGTGTGCACGCCGTCTTCCTCGGCCAGCAGGATGAGCTTCTCAGCCTTGAGTGCGGACGCGACGCTGGTGGCTACATCCTCGAAGGTGAGGTTGAAGGCCTCGCCGGTCGGTGAGAAGCCGAGCGGCGAAATGAGCACCAGCGCATTGTTGGCCAGCGTGAAGCGCAGCGCGTCTGCATCAACCTTGCGCACCACGCCGGTGTGCTGGAAGTCAACGCCGTCGATGATCCCCATCGGGCGCGCGGTGATGAAATTGCCGCTGATCACGCGCACCTTGGAGTTGGCCATCGGCGTGTTGGGCAGGCCCTGGGAGAAGGCGGCCTCGATGTCCAGCCGGATCTCGCCGGCGGCTTCCTTGACGCACTCCAGTGCCGCAGCATCCGTGATGCGCACACGCTGGCCGAAGCGCGACTCCAGGCCCTTCAGGCGCAGCTGCTCCTGCACCTGCGGCCGCGAGCCGTAGACCAGCACGACGCGGATGCCCATCGCATACAGCAGGCTCACGTCCTGCACCAGTGCGGTCAGGCGGCCGGCAGAAATCAGCTCGCCGCCAAAGCCCACCACGAACGTCTTGCCGCGGTGGGCATGCACATAGGGCGCGACCTCGCGCAGCCAGGTGACGAATTGGGCGTGAGAGGCCTGGGTCGCCGCGGGCTCGGGCTGGAAACTGGCGTCATTCATGGGTGGCGAAGCTTATCGCCGATGAGTTAGCTCGTGCAGGAAGGGTGGAATGTGGTCAACCACCGAGGCGGTCAAACACCAACACTGTTCACATAGCGCGGCCCGTCGTTCCCGCGCAGGCGGGAACCCAGTGACTTTCGAGGCAAGCCGCTGGGCCCCCGCCTGCGCGGGGGCGACGAACCTGGCTAAGTGAACGGTATTGGGTCAAGCGCCGAGGACATCGAGAGCACAGCAAAAGAACCTGGATGGTCGGTACTCAGGTCAACGATCGGTCTTTCCTTGGTGCTCTCGGTGTGCTCGGTGGTTCAAGTCCTTCGCCGAATGCACGAGCCATGTCCGCCGGTCGCCGATAATCCCGTCCTTCCGCATGTCTGCCACCAAGCCCCTTGCCGCGCGTCCGCCCCGGCCACCGCGCGTGTTCCCGCCGATCACCTTTCCGCCCGAGCTGCCCGTCAGCGAGCGGCGCGAGGAGATTGCGCGCGCCATTGCCGGGCATGCGGTCGTGATCGTCAGCGGCGAGACGGGTTCGGGCAAGACCACGCAGCTGCCCAAGATCTGCATGACGCTGGGGCGGGGCGCGGACAAGCGCATCGGCCACACCCAGCCGCGGCGCATTGCAGCCTCCAGCGTGGCGCGGCGCATCGCGCAGGAGCTTGATACCCCGCTGGGCGAGGTGGTGGGCTTCAAGGTGCGCTTCACCGACCAGACCAGGCCGGGCGCGGCGGTCAAGCTGATGACCGACGGCATCCTGCTGGCCGAGTCGCAGAGCGACCCGCTGCTCAGTGCCTACGACACTCTCATCATCGACGAGGCGCACGAGCGCAGCCTGAACATCGACTTCCTGCTCGGCTACCTCAAGCAGCTCATCGACTCGGGCCGGCGGCCGGACCTGAAGGTCATCATCACCTCGGCCACCATCGACGCCGACCGCTTTGCGCAGCACTTTGGCCGCGCTGGCGTTCCCGCGCCGGTGATCAACGTGTCGGGCCGCACT
>JBIIZX010000273.1:0-5186 GCA_044346055.1 Burkholderiaceae bacterium
TCGCGCTTGGCCTGCCGCACCAGCTCGATGCCGGCGGCAGACGACAGCCGGCACAGGTGCACGCGCACGCCGGTGGCGCGCTGCAGTTCGAATATGGTGTGCAGCGCCACGGTCTCGGCTACCACCGGGATCGACGGCAGGCCAAGGCGGCCCGCCACCGGTCCGGCGGCAGCCACACCGCTGCCAGCGAGAGTGTCTTCCACCGGCCGCAGCCACAGCGGCAAATCAAAGGTGCGGGCGTAGCGCATCGTCTGCATCAGCACGTAGTTGTCGTGCGGCAGTACGCGCGTCTGCATGAAAGCGACACAGCCCACCTCATGCAGCAGTTCGATCTCGGCCAGCGACTCGCCCTTGAGCCCCGTGGTGAGCGCGCCGAGCGGATAGATGCGGGCGCCGGCTGCCTCGCGCGAGCGCTGGCGCAGCATGCGCACCAGGCCCGGCTCGTCCAGTGGCGGGTCGGTGTCGGGCGGGCACACCACGCCGGTCACACCACCTGCCAGCGCGGCGCGCATTTCCTGCTTGAGTGCGCCTTCAGAACCCGGCTCGCGCATGCGGGCCGACAGATCGAGCAGGCCGGGCGCGACGACGAGACCCTTGGCATCGATGCTGCGCTCGGCCTTGAACCCTTGCGGCTCGTCGCCGATGGCGACGATACGGCTGCCCTCGACGTAAATGCCGGCAGTGCCGTCATGCCCGGAGGCCGGATCGATCACGCGGCCATTGACGATTTCGAGATTCATCATTGCATCGCCTTGGAAGACGCGCAGATCGCCATCACGGCCATGCGCACGGCGATGCCGAAGGTCACCTGCGGCAGGATCACGCTCTGGCGGCCGTCGGCCACCGACGAGTCAATCTCCACGCCGCGGTTCATCGGCCCCGGGTGCATGACGATCGCATCAGGCTTCGCCAGCTGCAGCTGCTCCTCGGTCAGGCCGTAGTTGTGGAAGTACTCCTCGGCGCTCGGCAGCAGCGCGCCCTTCATGCGCTCGTTCTGCAGCCGCAGCATGATGATCACGTCGGCGTCGCGGATGCCGTCTTCGAGCTTGGTGAACACCTTCACGCCCATCTGCTCGAGCCCGGCCGGCAGCAGGGTCAGCGGCGCCACCGCACGCACCTCGGGCACGCCGAGCGTGGTGAGGGCATGGATATCCGAGCGCGCCACGCGCGAGTGAAGGATGTCGCCGACGATCGCCACCGTCAGGTTGCTGAAGTCGCGCTTGTAATGGCGGATGGTGTACATGTCGAGCAGGCCCTGGGTCGGGTGCGCATGGCGCCCGTCACCGGCGTTCACGACATGGATGTGCGGGGCCACGTGCTGGGCGATCAGGTAGGGCGCGCCGCTGGTGGCATGGCGCACCACGAACATGTCGGCCTGCATCGCGGTCAGGTTGTTGATGGTGTCGAGCAGGCTCTCGCCCTTGGCGGTGGACGAGCGCGTGATGTCGAGGTTGAAGACATCGGCACTCAGGCGCCGCGCCGCGATCTCGAAAGTGGTGCGGGTGCGTGTGCTGTTTTCAAAAAACAGGTTGAAGACAGCGGCGCCGCGCAGCAGCGGCACGCTTTTGACCTCGCGCTCGGCGATGTTGATGAAGCTGTCGGCCGTGGTGAGAATGCGCTCGAGGATCGCCTTGGGCAGCCCGTCGATCGACAGCAGGTGATGCAGCTCGCCGTTGCTGTTGAGCTGCGGGTTGCGACCAAAGGCCCTGGCGCTCATGCGCGTGCCCTGACGGTCGTTTCTGCAATCAACATCGACACTTTCTTCGCCGCATTCAGCACGCTAGTCATCGCTCTTGTTCTGTTCGAGGGTCAGGTGAAACTGCAGGTCGTCATCCCGCGTGAGGACGACGCTGACATCGGGCGGCAGCTCGATGGTGCGGCCCACGACGTGCGCAGCAATCGGCAACTCGCGCCCGCCGCGGTCGATCAGCACCGCCAGATCGATGCGCGCCGGCCGCCCGTGGTCAAAGAGTTCGTTCATTGCGGCGCGCGTGGTGCGGCCCGTGTAGAGAACGTCGTCGATCAGCAGCAGGTCTTCGCCTGCGACTTCAAACGGGATGCGCGAGGGCTTCACGTCAGGCGCGAGCCCGCCTTGCGCAAAGTCGTCGCGATAGAACGAGACATCGAGCACGCCCACCGCCTGCTCGATCTTCAACTCTGCGCGCAGCCTCTCGGCCAGCCACACACCGCCCGTGTGGATGCCTACCAGCCGCACCTTGCGCCGACCAACGAGGTCGATCACCTTGGCGGCGAAGTCGCGGTAGATCGCCTCAGCGTTCAGTTCGATCATGGGGTTCCGTTCCCGTTCGACGGCGCATCCTGCCCGCATCCGGCCGCGGGTGCTTGATCAGACGCAGCAGTGGCCACAGTCGCAGCAGCAGCGGCCGGTGCGGTCACAGTCACGCCCTGCTGCTCCTGCAGATACTGCTCCAGGATGATCGCCGCAGCTGCATCGTCGCGCCCACCTTCGGCCGCGGTGGTCGAGTAGCGCTCATCCACGCGCACCACGGGCAGGCGATAACGGCCTTCCAGCTGGCGCGCAAACTTTTCGCAGCGTTGCGTCATCTCGTGCGGCGTGCCGTCGGGGTGGCGCGGCACGCCGACCACCAATTGCGCTGGCTGCCATTGCGCGATGAAGCTGCCGATCCGGGCCCAGCGCGCCTCGCCCTGGGCGTCGATGGTCGCCAGTGGCCGCGCATCGCGGGTGACAGTGTTGCCAACGGCCAGGCCAACGCGACGCGTGCCAAAGTCGAACGCAAGCAGCAGCCGGTCGGCCATCGAATGAAGATCCGAGGAGCAGGCATCCGAGCAGAACAGGCGCCTGGAAATTCGCTGGGGCGAAAACTGAAAACGGGAGAGACTGTACGCGATGGACGTGAGTGGCAGCACGCCCTCACGCATGGCCTGCCTGCCCCGTGAGCTGCGTCGAGCGGATGCCCAGCAGCGACAGCGCCGCGTTGAAGCGCTCCTCCGCCGGTGTGTCGAAGATCACGCTCGGCTGCGCTTCGACCGTTAGCCAGGCGTTGTGCGCGATCTCGTTTTCGAGCTGGCCGGCGCCCCACCCGGAGTAGCCGAGGGTCACCAGCATCTTGCCCGGCCCGTCGCCGCGCGCCACCGCCTCCAGCACGTCCTTGGATGTGGTGAGCGCGATGTCATCGCCCACGTTCAGGCTCGAGCTGAAGGTGCCCATGGGCTGGTGGAGCACGAAGCCACGCTCGGTCTGCACCGGGCCGCCGAAGAACACCGGGGCGTCCTTCCATGGTGCGATCTCGAGCTTCAAGTCGATCTTGTCGAACAGCAAGGCGAGCGTCAGTTCGGTGGGCCGATTGATGACCAGGCCCAGCGCGCCCTTCTCGCTGTGTTCGCAAACATAGATCACGGAGCCCTCGAAGTTGGGGTCCGCCATCGCCGGCATGGCGATCAGGAATTGATGGGTCAGCTCCACGGCAGCAATTGTATTCGCCCGCGGCGACGGCGCCCGCCAAGCGAAACATCACCTGTCGGGGCACGTAACATCGGTCTTGTTCGGCTAGGCAGTGCGGCGGACCTATGCGGCTACGCAGCGCAATTGCGCGTTGCGTGCCTGCCGCATGCATCACACCAGAAACTCCTGAAGTCACTCCATGCAATCAGCCCTGATGTGGTTCCGGCGCGATTTGCGCCCGGACGACAACGCGGCGCTGTATCACGCGCTCAGACAGGCCGAGCGAGTGATCTGCGTGTTCATCTTTGACCGCGCCATTCTCGATCCGCTGCTGGCTGCCGGGCGGCAGCAGGACCGGCGCGTCGAGTTCATCCACGCGGCCGTCACGGAGCTGGACGCGGCGCTGCGCGCCCATGGCAGCGCACTGGTTGTGCGGCACTCAAACGCAGCCGATGCGATTGTCGGTCTCGCGCAGGAGTTCAACGCCGAGGCCGTGTTTGCCAACCACGACTACGAGCCCTACGCACGCGAGCGCGACGGGCAGATCGCGCAGCGCTTGCAGGCGCAGGGCCGCGCGCTGCACACCTTCAAGGACCAGGTCATCTTCGAGCGCGACGAGGTCCTGACCGGCGCCGGCAAGCCGTTCACCGTGTTCACACCCTACAAGAACGCGTGGCTGAAGAAGGCCGATGCGTTCTACCTCTCGGCCTATGACGTCGCGCGCCAGACCGGCAAGTTCGCACAGCTGCCGCCGCGACCGCTGCCCAGCCTTGACGACCTCGGCTTTGCCCGCACCAACCTTGCCGAGCTGCCGATCCCGCTCGGCGCCGCTGGCGGCGCGCAGCTGTTCGATGCATTCAAGGCGCGCATCGATGAGTACGAGGCCACTCGCAACTTTCCGGCGATTCGCGGGCCGTCCTATCTGTCAGTGCATCTGCGCTTTGGCACGGTGTCCGTGCGCCGGTTGGCGCGCTTTGCCTGGGAGCGCAGCCAGAGCGGCTCACAAGGTGCCGCAACCTGGCTGTCAGAGCTCATCTGGCGCGATTTTTATCACCAGGTGCTGTGGCACCGGCCAGACGTGGTGACGCACGCCTTCCGGCCCGAGTACGACCGCATTCGCTGGCAAGACGACGAGGCGCTGCTGGTGGCGTGGTGCGAAGGCCGCACCGGCTATCCGCTGGTGGATGCCGCCATGCTGCAACTGAATCAGAGCGGCTACATGCACAACCGGCTGCGTATGGTCACCGCGAGCTTTCTGACCAAGGATCTCGGCATCGACTACCGCAAGGGCGAGGCCTACTTTGCGCTGCACCTGAACGACTTTGACCTGGCGTCTAACAACGGCGGCTGGCAGTGGGCTGCCAGCAGCGGCTGCGACGCGCAGCCGTACTTCCGCATCTTCAATCCTGTGACGCAGAGCGAGAAGTTCGACCCGGAAGGCAAGTTCATCAAGCGCTACCTGCCGCAGCTCGCCAATTTCAGCCCCAAGGAGATCCACGCGCCCTGGCTGGTGCCGCCCGAGCGGCAGCGCGAGGCGGGCTGCATCGTTGGCACTGACTATCCGGCACCGATCGTGGATCACGCGCAGGCGCGCGTGGCCACACTGGCGCGCTATGCGATGGTGAAGTCAGCGGGAACGTTGCAAGCGGGGACGGAGGCCTAGCCCGGATGTTTCACCAGGTCGCCCCCGCGCATGGTCGATCTCCCTCTGCAATGAGGGCCGCAAGCGTGTTTGTCGTCCGAGCCACTTTGGTCGGTCGGG
>JBIIZX010000274.1:0-5169 GCA_044346055.1 Burkholderiaceae bacterium
CCTTGAGCCGATAACGCGTGCCGCAGTACGGACACATCGCCTCGCCGTTGGGGCCGAGGTCGAGGAACACGCGCGGATGATGGTTCCACACCGGCATCGACGGGTTGGGGCAGAACGCGGGCAGATCCTTGGCCGTGACTTCGACCACGGGCAGTTCAGCAGTGGGCATGAGGGTCAGGCCCCGACGTTGGTGAGCCAGTGCTTGTACTTGGCGTTATTGCCGTTGACCACCTGGAAGAACAGCGACTGGATCTTCTCGGTAATCGGGCCGCGCTTGCCGGCGCCAATCACGCGGCCATCAAGCTCGCGGATCGGCGTCACTTCGGCGGCGGTGCCGGTAAAGAAGGCTTCGTCGGCCAGGTACACGTCGTCGCGCGTCATTGGCATTGGCTTGACCTCGTAGCCGAGGTCACGTGCAAGATCGATCACGGTGCGGCGCGTGATGCCGATCAGGCCCGAGACCATCTCGGGCTCGAAGATCTGGCCGTCGCGCACGATGAAGAGGTTCTCGCCCGCGCCCTCGGCCACAAACCCGTTGGTGTCAAGCAGCAGCGCTTCGTCATAGCCGTGGTTGGTGGCCTCGAGATTGGCGAGGATCGAATTGACGTAGTGGCCGGCGGTCTTGGAGCGCACCATTGAGACGTTGATATGGTGGCGCTGGTACGACGAGGTCTTGACGCGGATGCCGCGCTCCAGCCCTTCTTCGCCCAGGTAGGCACCCCATGGCCAGGCCGCGATCGACACATGCACCTTGGCGCCCTTGGGGCTCACACCCATCTTCTCGGAGCCGTAAAACGCCAGCGGCCGCAGGTAGCACGACTCGAGCTTGTTGGCGCGCACCACCTCGCGCTGCGCCTCGCTGATCTGCTCGGGTGTGTACGGCACGTCCATCATGAAGATCTTGGCCGAGTTGAACAGGCGCTCGGTGTGCTCGTGCAGACGGAAAATGGCCGGTCCGGTGGGCGTCTTGTAGGCCCGTAGGCCCTCGAAGATCGCCAGCCCATAGTGCAGCGAGTGCGTGAGCACGTGGGTGGTGGCATCACGCCACGGCACCAGCTTGCCGTCGTACCAGATCCAACCGTCGCGGTCTGCCATTGACATCGAAGTTCTCCCGAAAGCAGCGTCGATTCTAGATGGATTGGGGTGAGGGCCGAGTTCGAGGGGCGGGTGGTCACACGAAGCGAGGGGGCCGGTCACACGAAGACCACGAAGAGCACGAAGAAAAGGGCGAAACAGCTGCAAGGTCTGGAAGCCACCGAAACGCGAAAAGGCAGCCTCTTGCGAATCTCTACGCAATCGGTGGCTCGGTTGGCCAGCCCCCACCCTTCGTGCTCTTCGAGCTCTTCGTGTGATCAATCACGCCCCCACTACAATCCACCCTCGAACCGATTGGTCTTTCCCTTGAATTCCCCCGCCCTCGCGCGGCGCCAGATCGTTCTGCTTGCGATCGGCCAGGCGCTGCTTTACGTCAACAACGTCACGCTGATCGCAGTCAACGGGCTCGCGGGCCTGGCACTGGCGCCGTCGCCGTTGTGGGCCACGCTGCCGGTGACCACGCACATCATCGGCTCGGCGCTGACAACAGTGCCGGCTTCGCTCGCCATGGGCCGCTGGGGCCGGCGCGCGGGCTTCATGTTTGGCTCGCTGATGGCCATCATCGGCACGGCGCTCGCCACCGCAGGCGTGCTGGCCGGCAGCTTCGTGCTGCTGTGCGTAGCCACGCTGTTCACGGGCATGTTCAACGCCTTCTGGCAGTACCTGCGCTTTGCCGCGGCCGACGCGGCCGACGCGTACGCGCCCGACATGAAAGAAAAGGCCATTTCCTGGGTGCTGGCCGGTGGCATTGCCGGTGGCATCCTGGGCCCGGAACTGTCCAAGCTCACGCGCGAGGCACTGCCTGTCGCCTTTGCGGGCACCTATGCCACGCTGACCATTGCTGCGGTGATCGGCCTGGCGGTATGCAGCCGGCTGCAGATCCCCAACGTCAAGGGGGCGGCCGCCGGTGTGGCCCGCTCGCTGGGTGAGGTGCTGGCGCAACCGACGCTCATCGTGGCAGTCCTGGTGGGCGCGATCAGCTTTGGCGCCATGAACCTGCTGATGACGGCCACGCCGCTGGCCATGATGGTGTGCGGCTTTGGCTACCCCGACGCGGCCGACGTCATCAAGTGGCACGTGATCGCCATGTTCGCGCCGGGCTTTTTCACGGGCTCGCTCATCAAGCGCTACGGCATGCTGCCGATGATGCTGGCCGGCTGTGGGCTGATGTTCGCTGCCATCGTCGTGGCGCACGGCGGCCTCACTTACTGGCACTTCTGGTCATCGCTGGTGCTGCTGGGGCTCGGCTGGAACCTGATGTTTGTCGGTGCCACCACCCTGCTCACCACCACCTACCGCCCGGCCGAAAAGGCGCGGGTGCAGGGCATCAACGACCTGGTGATCTTTCTCGTGATGATGACGTCCTCGGCCGCCTCGGGCGCGCTGGTTTCCACCACCGGCTGGCTCGATCTGAACCTGTTCGCAGCACCGGCCGTTGCACTCGCCACCCTGGCGCTGCTGTGGCTCCTCCTGCAGCAACGCCGCACCGCGCTCGCCACATGATCCGGAAGGCCGTCTTCGGCGCGGCGCCCGAGCTGGCCGCCACGCGGCGCGAGGCGTTCGTACGCGGCATGCGGATGATCGCGCCAGGCACCGTGGCCACCGCCGTGTGGGGCCTGGTGACGGGGGTCGCCATGGTCAAGACGGGCCTTTCGTCGTGGGAAGCCCTCGGCATGACACTCTTGGTCTATGCCGGCAGCGCGCAACTGGCTGCACTGCCGCTGATCGCCGCCGACGCGCCGGTGTGGGTGGTGATCGTGACGGCGCTGGTAGTGAACCTGCGCTTTGTGATTTTCTCGGCCTCGCTGCAACCGTACTTCCAGCGCTTTTCGCTCAGGCGGCGCGTGCTGCTTGGCTATGTCACGACCGACCTTGGCGTGGCCGTGTTCATCTCGCGCTACGGCCACTGCAAGCCCGAGGAGCGCGGCGGCACCGAACAGGTGTGGGTGTTCCTGGGCATGGCGTTCATGAACTGGCTGGCCTGGCAGCCGATGTCGATCGCCGGCATTTTTCTCGCCGGCAGCGTGCCTGGCCACTGGGGTTTGGAATTCACTGCAGTGCTGGCGCTGATGGCGATCATGCTGCCGATGCTGAGCAACAAGCCGGCCGTGGCCGGCGCCGCGACCGCCGCCGTGGTGGCCGTGCTCGCAGCCAGCCTGCCGCTGAAGCTCGGCCTGCTGGTGGCAGTCATGTGCGGCATGGTCGCGGCGATGGGCTACGACGTGCTGCTGGAACGCAAGAGCGCCTAAATTCACTGAGAAGCCACTGAGAAGCCAATGAGCAGCATCGAGATCTGGATCACCATCATCGGCCTCACACTGGTGACCATCATCACGCGCGGCGCCTTCCTCATGATCGGCGACCGCATCAGCCTGCCCGAGCGCGTGCAGCACGCGCTGCGCTACGCGCCGGCCTGCGCGCTGGCTGCGCTGGTTGCACCTGAACTGCTGCTCCAGCAGGGCCACGTGTTCGTGAGCGTGGAAGACTTCAAGCTGGTCGGCGCCATCGCGGCCGCGGTGGCGATGCTCACCACCCGCAACATCCTGTTCACGATGGCGGTGGGGATGATCATCTTTACGGCGTTGCGGTTGGCTTGACGAGATGAGTGACCATGAGCATTCGACCACCTTCGCGGAGCTGCGGCTCGTTGACGCGATACTGATCTGGCGGGCCAGCTAGACGATCGGCACGCTATGCGATTGAATATCTCCTATCCGGCTCTGTGACCAATGCCGAGCTCTGCGATGAGCGGATTTGGGCGCACGAGTGGCACCAGGACAAGAATCGGACAGGTAGGAGCCATGACGTCTAAGCGTTCCCGGGTTCAAGAAGCAAAGCAGTCACTTGCCTTGACTGAACCCGGTCCAGATCGCAGCTACTACAGGCGACTTTCGCGCGAGGTGCGCAAGTTCGAAGTCGACTTGCCCGCGAAGAAGTGGTGCGATCTTTGGCATACCCACTTTGACTGGGATGGGTATGGTGACCGAGGGTGGCTCGACCGCCGAAGACACTTGCGAGCACTTTTCGTTGCTTTGACGCGCGCGCGACGAGAGCTGGCTGCGCAATCGATTCCCTATCAGCTCTTCGCCGCGGTGTACCCAGCCTCCTCCAGCGATGACGCGCTGTACGTGCACACCGAGAATCCAAACTCCACGCCGTTCCCGTTCGAGTTCCCGGACACTCAGCCGACCGCGGGGCTGCCACCGCTGTTGGCGACCTTTGTCGATCCAAGGCGCTACCGCGTGTTGAAGTCGAACGGATCCCGTGGCATTTGCTATTTGGTGGTTGCATGACGCGTACGTGTTGCCAGTTTTCGGTGCTCTGATCGCAGTTGCTTTCGGCATACAAGCCGACGTATTGACGCATGAGGACCCACCATGACATCGCAACCTTGCCTTCCGGTCGACTGCAATGGATCTCCAGTAACGGTGGGATCAAAAGTTCAGGTGCTCGCCTTCGGGGGAGCTTGGTATGACGAACTGCCGACGCACGAGCGCGAGCGCGTGAAGTCAATGATCGGCGAAGTGTTCGAGGTCGACGAGATTGATGAGTTTGGCCAGACATGGGTGACAAAGTGGTGGAAAAACGAGGCGGACGAGACCGCGCTATGTCATTCCGTTGCACTCGCCCCGCACGAGATGGTTTGCGTGTAGATCTCTGCAATTGGCCGATCACACCGAACGCTGCGTTCGGGGAGAGCCGGACGTGCGACGTAACGAGCTTATTCGTCGATAGGGCAACACATTTCTAGCGAGGCCATGATGGAGCAACTGAATCTAGAAGAGTTGACCAACTTGTTCCGATCTGCTGGTGCGCCGAACCCCGAGCAATGGGCGCGCTCGCAGGTCGACGAGGGAATCAATCAGCTCCATCGATTCCTCTTCTTGCGGGAGGCGTGGCGAAGCGTCGCAACAGAGGATGATCACGCTTGGATCGAGCTGGCAATCAAGTCCTCGCTCGACGGCCCGGGCGAGCCTTACTCAGCAATCGGCGCTTCGTTGCAGCGACTGCAGTCGCTCGGAGCACACCCGGAGGACCTGACCGATATCGTCAGGGGCATGCAAGCGCAACTGC
>JBIIZX010000275.1:0-5167 GCA_044346055.1 Burkholderiaceae bacterium
ATCCGGCGTCAGCGAGAACGGATTGGGCACCTTTTCTTCGCGCGCCGCGGCCTCAGCGATCTTCTGGTTGTAGCCGGCGAGCGAGCGTACCCCCAGCTTGGACAGCAGCTTGTAGCGCCGGTCCATCTCATGCACACACCAGTTCAGCGCATGGCCGGCTTCGCGCATGTCGGTCACCACCGGTGCGAGCAGATGCGGAATGCCCTCGTAGACCGACAGCTCCAGCATCTTGGGGTCGATCAGGATGAGGCGCACCTGCGACGGGTCGGCCTTGTAAAGGATCGACAGGATCATCGCGTTGATGCCGACCGACTTGCCCGAGCCCGTGGTGCCCGCGACCAACAGGTGCGGCATGCGTGCCAGGTCGACCACCACCGGTTTGCCGCTGATGTCCTTGCCGAGGCCGAGCGTCACCAGCGAGTTGCTCTCGTTGTAGACGGTGGAGCCCATGATCTCGGACAGCTTGACCGTCTGCCGCTTGGGATTTGGCAGTTCCAGCCCCATCAGCGCCTTGCCCGGGATCGTCTCCACGACGCGAATCGACACCAGGCTCAGGGCGCGCGCCAGGTCCTTGGCGAGGTTGACGATCTGGCTGCCCTTCACACCCGTGGCGGGCTCGATCTCGTAGCGCGTGATGACCGGGCCCGGATAGGCAGCCACCACGGTCACGTCGACACCGAAGTCCTTGAGCTTTTTCTCGATCAGGCGCGAGGTGAACTCAAGCGTGTCGGTGGAAATGGTCTCGACCGCCGGCGGCGGCTCGTCGAGCAGATCGAGCGGCGGCAGGCGGGCGTCGGCCATCTCGGCAAACAGCGGCACCTGCTTTTCCTTCTGCTTGCGCTCGGACGGCTGCACCCGCGCGGCCGGCCGCTCGATGTGCACGGGTGGCGTCTCCTCGATGCGCTCGATCTCATGCGCCACCACTGCCGCGCGCTGCTCGCGCGCCACCTCGCCAATGGCGCGGTCCTCCTTGGCTTCGCGCGCCTGCTGCAGGCGCGCCAGCAGCGACTCGAAGAACGCGCCGATGCGCTCGGCCACTGTGAGCCAGGAAAAGTCGAAGAACACGCTGGCCGCAAGCGCGATCAGCACGATCGACAGCACCGTTGCCGCGGTCAGCCCGAGGGCGGCCGCCAGCGGCGGGCCGATGAGGCTGCCAACGATGCCGCCCGCGACACCGGGCAGAAACGACGCCAGCCCTTGCAGCCGCAGCGTCTCCAGGACGGTGCTCGCCAGTACCAGCACCACGAGGCCGAGCGCCTGCAACCAATCCGGCAGGCCTTCATCCGAGTACGGCGTGTGCAGACGGCGGAAATTGCGGATCGTCCAGGCCGCGGCTGCTGCGACCCACCACCACGCCGACAGGCCAAAGACGAGATAAAGCAGATCCGCCAGCCACGCGCCAACGCGCCCGCCTGCGTTTTGCACGGCAAGCTGCGGCCCGGCGTGCGAAAACCCGGGGTCACTGCGGTGGTAGGTAAAGAGAAACGCCGCCAGTGCAAGGACCGCCCCCGCGGCAACGATCAGCGCGGCCTCGCCCAGCAGGCGGAGCGCGCGTGGCCTGGCTGCCGGCGCGGCCGCTCGGGCCTTGCTCGGCCGCCAGATCGCGCCAGACGCAGTCGCGCCGGCAGCGGGCGCCGTGAATTCGGCCGCGCCTTCAGCGCGTGCAGCAGAGGAGCGACTGACCATGGGCGGAGGATTATAGGGACGCGCTGTGGCGCAACCGCGTACTTGGCCGTCGCCCCGCACGTCGATGCGGCTCGCTGGTCCGATGGTAAGGCTAGCCTTGCGCAGCGAACGCGCTTGGAAGCTCGAAGGCTCTTACACCCAGTCCGCGATGTCGTCTACAACCGGCCTGCCTCCAGGCATTCAGCAGGCCCGCACATCCATCGCCGGCCGCAACGCCCGTCTTGCAACGCCCGTTTGGCAACTCCGCTTTGGGATACCGCGGACCCGATTCGTCGCGCCCAACACGCCTTCGTCGCCTGACCGCTGCCCTGAACCAGCACGCTGCCGGACAATAATGGTCAGGATCCCGTTCGATGGCCGCAACGACTGCCCCTGCCGCCCCACCTGCCGCCACCATCCGCTGGCGCAGGAGACACTTCCTGCGCATCTTCAACCTGCGCACCGTTCTGGCAACGTGCCTGCTCGCCTTCATGGTCGCCGTCTGGAGCATCTTGTACATCTGGTTCACGGCTCACTGGACCGTGGCATTGTCCGATACCGTGTACATGACGCGGCAGACCATGTTCTCGGCCCTGTTCGTGTTGCTGGCGATGGCCGTTGGGGAGGCGACGCTGCCGCATTCACTGTCGCGGGGCGCGCGCACAAGCGCAATCGTGTTCCTGATCGCGCTGGGCGCGTTTGGCTCCACGCCAGTGCGTCAGCTCTTTGGTCGCAGCGACTGCTGCACCGCCGGTCTCGATCTGCTCAGCTGGGTGTTATTCGTGGGGCTGATCTGGACGCTCATCGGCGCGGTCGGCTACGGCGTGCTGACGAGCCTGCGCGAGGCCGATCGCCATCGACGTGCACTGGAGCAGGCACGCGCCGACGAAGCCTGCCTGTCGGCACAGATGGTTGAAGCCAACCTGTCAGCCTTGCAAGCCCAGATCGAGCCGCACTTCCTGTTCAACACGTTGGCCAATGTGCGCCGGCTGTACGAGATCGACGCCAGCCGCGGTCGCGACATGCTGCGACATCTGGTTGACTATCTGCGCGCGGCGCTGCCATCGATGCGCTCTGCCGGGTCAACCCTCGGACGCGAGCTGGATCTGATCCGGTCCTATCTCACCATTCTGCAACTGCGCATGGGCGAGCGGCTGCGCTTTGCCATCGAGCCGGGCGATGCCGGACTGGATGCCGCACTGCCGCCCATGGTGCTGCCCACACTGGTGGAGAACGCCATCAAGCACGGGCTGTCGCCGCTGCCCGAGGGCGGCGAGGTGCTGGTTCGCGTACGCAGGGACGATCGACACCTGGTCGTGCAAGTGGCCGACAGCGGCGCAGGCTTCGCCGGGACCTGCGGCTCCGGCGTTGGGCTGGCAAACACACGTGCTCGCCTGGCTGCCTTGTACGGCAGTGATGCCGCGCTCAATCTGCAGAGCAATTGGCCGCGCGGCGTCATCGCCGAGGTCCGTGTTCCGTATCGTGTGAGCGGCGACATTGTGGAGCCGCGGGCGTGAGCGTCGTCGCGCAGCCTGCCAGTTTGGCCGTGCCGGAGGCACTCGCTCCGCTGGCGCACGTGCCGCGCGCCTGGCGCTCCTTGCAGGCCCGTGAGGTCTGGACTGCGCTTGCCATTGGCGCCGGCATCAGCCTCGTCAGCCTGCTGACGTCACTTGAGCTGGTGCTGGGCGAGGACCGCCCCTCGCTGGCCGCGCTGCTGCTCACGTCGGCCGTGCTGCCGATGCTCTATGTCCTGATCGCACTGCTGTGCTGGGCGCCCGTCGATCGCGGCCGAGCCGAAGGAGCGCGGCGCTGGCTCCACATCGGCCTGGCGCTGGCAATAACCGCGTTGCTGTGCGCATGGGTCGTGCGCCCCGTCGTGTTCGAGCTGCCCGCCGTGCAGCGCGACTGGGCACGCGAGCAAGCTCGCAACAAGGGCATGGCGGCCAAGAAGCCGCCCAGCAACGCGTTCATGCAACTGCGCGAGACGCTGGCGGTGCTGGTCTTCGGCGGGCTCGGCTTCGTGCTGCTGGAAGTGCGGCGCCGCCGCCGGGTTGACAACCAGGCGCTTGCGGCGATCCTGAGCGAGCGTGCGACCGTCTCGCGCCGCGTTTTCGAATCACGCCTGGCAGCGATGCAGGCACAGGTCGAGCCGCAGTTCCTGTTCAACACACTGGTGGACATCGAAGCGCTGTATGAGCGCGATGCGCAGCGCGCCGACCGAATTCTCGACGACCTCATCGCCTACCTTCGCGTGGCCTTGCCGCGGCTGCGCGAGACCGGTGCGAGCGCCGGCAGCCTGCTTGCCGAGGAGATCGACCTTGTGCGCGCGTATCTCGATGTGGTTGCCGCCCGCCACGCGGGCCGGCCGCAGGTGCGCTTCGTAATCGATGCCGAGTGTGGCGGCGCCAGCTTCTATCCCATGCTGCTGCTGCCTTTGGTGCAGCGGGGAGTCCGAGGCGCCGCGCAAGACGAGCCGCCGCCGGCAGACCGCGTCGAGATCACCGCCAAGCGGGTACATGACGACGTCTTCATCGTGCTGCGCGTGCATGCGCCGGGGCTGTGCGAAGAGCATCCGGAGCTGGCGCGGGTGCGCGAGCGGCTCGATGGCCTGTATGGCAGCCGCGCTGCGTTGTACTGCAGCGAGCCCAAGCGCGGCATCACCGAGTTCACCCTGAAGATCCCGTACCAGGTCAGTGAATTCCGCGACGACGCTCGCGACGAAGTGCGCGACGATGCACGCGACGATTTGCGCAATGACTTCCGCGACCAGCTCCGCGGCGAATTCCGCTAGATCATGAGCTCGCTGCCCGTCACCGCGGTTGTTGCCGAGGACGAAGCACTGCTGCGTGGCCAGCTGATCGAGCAGCTGGGCAGCCTGTGGCCCGAATTGGCGATCGTCGGTGAAGCGGCCGACGGCATCCAGGCGCTGCGCCTGCTCGACGAGCACAAGCCGGACATCCTGTTCCTGGACATCGAGATGCCGGGCGCCACCGGGCTTGAAGTGGCGCGGCAAGCCAGCGGCCGCAGCCGCATCGTGTTCGTCACCGCCTACGACCAGCACGCGCTGGCCGCTTTCGATGCCGGCGCCCTGGACTACGTCCTCAAGCCGATCTCGGCCGCGCGCCTGTTCACGGCCGTGAGCCGCGTGCGCGAGCGCCTGTCGGCGCCACCGGCGCGCGTGGACACAGTGCTGTCGCAGCTGGGCCAGTCGGCCGGCCAGCGCAAGGCACTGCGCTGGATCAACGCCTCGGTGGGGCAGAACCTGAAGCTGATCACGGTCGACGAGGTCGTCTACTTCCAGGCGGACAACAAGTACACCCGTGTGGTGACGAGCGACGGCGAGGCGCTCATCCGCAAGTCGCTCAAAGAGTTGGTCGATGAGCTGGACACAGAGCAGTTCTGGCAGATCCACCGCTCCACAGTCGTCAATGTCGCTGCCATTGCCGGCGTAGCGCGCGACTTTCGAGGCCGCATGCTGGTGAAGCTGAAAAAGCGCGAGGAC
>JBIIZX010000277.1:0-5139 GCA_044346055.1 Burkholderiaceae bacterium
TCCAGATCATCTGGCCCCGTTGTGGCAGCCATTCCCACATGCCCAGTCCCATCGAACTGGCAACCATTTCCATTCGGCTCGACAATTTGTCGCGTTCACGCTCGGCGCGTCGAATCTCGGTGATATCGAGATGGACGCGGAGCTGGCGGTCGACTTGTCCATCCGCCGCGAGTTCGGTACGCGACCGGTCGATGATCTCCCTGATCTCACCATAGCTGCGCACGATGCGGTACTCCATGGCCCCGCCGCCTTGCCGCTCGATCTGCGCCAATCGCTGCTCGACCTCGTCGCGGTCGTCGGGATGGACCATGGCCAGCCAGGCCGCTCTGCTCGGCACAAAATCCTCGCCGGCACCATAGATGGCCCGCATTTGGTCGTTCCAGGACTCCCCGCCGCCTTGCCGTTCCCACACGCCGATGTTGGCGGTCTGACAGGCCAGCTGCAGCCGGTGGGTCAGTGCAAGCCGCTCGCTCTCCGTGCGGCGGATGTGGGTGATGTCGAGGTTGGTGCCAAGCAGGCGCACGGCCTTGCCGCTGGCATCCCGCTCGATGGTGAGCCGCTCGTCCACGTGGCGCGGCGAGCCATCACTTCGCACCACGCGGTATTCGGAACGGCCTTCCAGGCGGCTCGAGGGCAGCACCTCGTCGTACACGGCACGCGCGGCGGCACGGTCATCGGGATGCACCAGCGCCATCCAGCGCTCGAAGTCGGGAGTCCAGGCCTCATCGACGCCGAGCAGGTCGCTGATCACCTCGTCAACCGTCATGTGGTCGTTCTCGACATCCCACTCCCAGATGCCGATGCCGGCGGTGCGTTGCGCTAGCGCCAGACGCTGGTTGGCCGCCTCCAGCGCCGCCTGCACCGAGCGGCTGGCGGTGACGTCGATGGCCGTGCCCACCACGTACAGCGGCTGGCCGCTCTCATCGCGGAGCAAGGTGCGGCGCGTGAAGATCTGGCGCAGGCTGCCGTCGGGCAGCCGCACGCGGTACTCGGCCTCGACGGGCGCATCGCCTGTCCTCGACTGCGCGCGCACCTGCAGCACGCGCTCGCGATCCTCCGGCACCAGCGCGCTCATGAACTGCTCATACGTCGGGTCCGGCCCGTCCGGGTCGAAACCAAACAAGGCTTTCAGCTGGCTGTCGGCGTACTGTGTGCTGTCATCTAGGCCGAGGCGGAAGAACGCGACGCCCGTGGCGCCGCTGGCCAGCCGCTGCCACTCGTCAAACTCGCGCAAGCGTCGTTGGGCGGCACGGCTGGCGGAGATGTCGATCGCGGTGCCAATGGCGCGCAGCGGTCGGCCGCCATCGTCGCGCAACACCATGCCGCGCATGTTCAGAAGCAGTGTGCTGCCGTCAGGATGCAGCATCCGGTATTCGTATTCGATCGGGTGCGTGACGTCCTGCATGCGCTGCCAGGAGGCCCCCATAATGACCCGGTCCTCGGGGTGGACCATCGCCTCGACCTGCTGGCGACTCGGAACGGCGCTGCCGGGCTTGCTGCCCATGAGCGTGAACATCGTGGTGTCCCACACGCCCTCGCCCGTGACCAGATCACGCTGCCATGTGCCGATGCCGCTGGTCTCGGTGGCGAGCTTCAGCCAGGCCGCGCTGGCCGCGGCCTCGGCCTCGGCTTCCTTCTGCGCGGTGATGTCGATCAGCACGCCGGCAATGCGTAACGCGCTGCCCGCGGCCTGACTCTGGCTCCGGCCGCGAATCAAAAGCCAGCGGACTTTGCCCTTGGGCAGCAGCACGCGCAACTGAAGGTCATCGAAGTCTTCGCCCTGCGCTACTTGCGTCCAGAACTTCAGGTAGCCGTCGCGATCGTCCGGATGAATCCGCTCGAGCACGCGCTCCATCCGCGGCGCCTGCGGCTCTTCCGGCATTCCGTAAAGCTGGAACGCTTCGGGACTCCAGTAGCCGGTGCGGTTGGACATGTCGCGCATGAAAATGCCAACGCGCGCTCGCTCGGTGGCGATCTCCAGGCGTTGCAGCGCGTCGCGCAGCCGCTGTTCGCTGTCCTTGCGCTCGGTGATGTCGCTGCTGGTGCCCAGCAACAGCACGCGGCCATCATCGCCCGTGATATGCGTGGCCTGGCTCTCGATCCAGCGCAGTTCGCCGTCACCGCGCACGATGCGGTGCTCGATGCGGCGCTTCAGGCGGCCGTCAGCCGCGCTGTCAGGATCGGCCTTCAGCGATTCGGCCAGCCGCTCGTGGTCGGCTGGAAACACAAAGCGTTCCAGCCACTCGCCGGCCCGCTTTGGCGCCTGCTCGGCGCCAATGCCGTAGAGCACCGGCATCCGCTCGTTCCACCGCAGGTTGCCGGTGTCAGCGTCCATGTCCCACACGCCGATGTCGTGCGCGGCGCTGACCAGCGTCAGGCGCTCGGCGAGCAGGCGGCGCTGGCGATCGGCGCGCCGCAGGTCCGTAATGTCGATGATGGCGCCCACCACGCGTCCGCCGTCGGTCTCGCTGACATTCGTGCTCACCCGCAGCGCTCGCACCCAGCGCACCGCGCCATCCTTGCGGCGGCGGATCCGGTACTCCAGCTCCATCGGTTCGCGGCCGACATGCTGGCGCATGGCAAGAAAGCGCTCGCGGTCGGCGGGCAGCACCATTGCCAGATGTTCCTCCGGCGTCGGATTGGGGTCCTGCGGCGTGAGACCAAGGATCGTGCGCGACTGCTCGTCGATCTCGATCTCGTCACTGCCCGCGTTACTAAAGTAAAAGCCGATACCAGCGGCCACCCGCGCCACGCCCAGCCAGTCGCCCGCCTCCTTGGCGCGCTGCTCGGCGAGCCGGCTCTCAGTCACATCGGTCTGCGTGCAGACCACATGCGTGATCTCGTCTTCGTCGTTGCGCAGCGGCCGCACCTCGACCCAGGCCCAGTAGGGCGTGCCGTCCTTGCGGCGCAGCTTCAGCTCGACGCCGGCCGGCGTCCGGTCATTGCCTGCAAAGCGCGGAAACTGCGCACCGTCGACCGTGTCCTGCAGCAGCTCGCCCGGCCGCTTGCCCACCGCGTCGAGCAGGCTGTAGCCGCTCACCCGCGTGAACGCTTCATTGACCCATTCAATGCGATCGTCGGCGTCGGTGATCATGACCATGCTGGATGCGGTCTCGACCACGGCAGCGAGCTTGCGCGCCTCGGCGCTGCGCGCGCGCAGCGCGTCGCGCTGCTCGCGCAGCGGAGTCACGTCCTCGCAAGTGCCGGCCAGGAGCACGGTGCCGTCCGGCTGCCGCAGGCCCTCGCCGATCACACGCACCCAGACTTGACGGCGTCCGGCAGTGCGCGCCTGCAGTTCGAGGTCCCAGCTTTCGCCTTCGTCAATCGCGCGGTCCATCGCCGTCTGCAGCACCAGGCGTTCCTCGGGCTCGAGAAAGGCGAGCATGGCCTTGATGCCCGGCACGAACTCCGTGGGCTGCAGCTCGAAGATGCGATAAACCTCATCGGTCCACAGCACCTCTTCGTTGGCCAGATCGATCTGCCATGCGCCGATGCCCGCCACCCGCGCAAGGTTGCGCAGCAAGCGCAGCTCGGTGAGGGAGGACAGCGGCGTGCCGCCGGTACGGGGCGAGTCAGGCATGAAGGTTCAGCGCGACGACTCGAAGAGCAGCGTCAGCACTACCTGGTGTTCGTTGTCCATCGCGGCCACGAGCTGGCGCGCAGCGTTCCAGTCGCCGTCGGCCGCGGTGGACTCGGCCTGTGCGCACATGCCTGCCAGCCGGCTGGCACCGAGGAACTCGGCGCTCGACTTGAGCGCACGCGCCGCGCGCGTCAGCCGCTCCACGTCGCTGCTGGTCACCGCTGAGCGCAGTGCCTCAAGCAGTTGTGCCGAGCGCAGCGCAAAGGACTCGGTCACCGTGGGTGCAAAGCTGCGGTCGCCCGGCTTGACTTCGGCCAGCCGCCGCACCGTGGCGCGCAGCCGTTCGGCATCCGATGCGGCGCCGGCACTGGCGCCGCGCGGACCGAGGGCACGCGCGATCGATTCGCTCAAGCTGCCTGCCTGAATCGGCTTGGCCAAGTGGTCGGTGAAGCCCGCCATGAGGCAGCGCAGCCGATCGGATTCAGAGGCGTAGCCGGTGACCGCGATCACCGGCAGCGGTGCCAGGTTGTGCGCAGCCTCGAACTCGCGCAGGCGCCGCAGCACCTCGAAGCCATCGGGATGCGGCATGCCGAGATCCAGCAGCATCAGGTCGCAGCCGGGGGCGGTGGCGATCTGCAGCGCCGCGTTGGCATCGGCCACCACTTGCGACTGGTGGCCGAGCAGGGACACCAGATGCGACTGAAACGCACTCGACAACGGATCGTCATCGACCACCAGCACGCGGATGCCGGTGGGGTCAGCGGTGGCAGCAGGCGGATCGGTTGGCGGATTGGTGGTGTTCACGGCGAAGGGCGGCGGTCGACAGACCGCAGTTTGCCTTCGCGATCCCATCTGCGAAAGGGTGATGATCCCTTGCCGATCGCCGGAAACAGGGCAAGCGGGCGGCGCAATTGGCCGCTTCGCACCTGCTGGCGCTCTTGTCTGCACGGGGGCAGGCCCCATGTGAGGACTACAATCAAGGCTCTTTGGGGGCGACCCGGTTTCGACGTGGGTTGCGAAACAGCCAGGGCATGCCGAGGACCAGTCACCTCGTAAATCCATCTGGAACACTACAAACGCCAACTACGAGCGTTTCGCTCTCGCCGCCTAACACCGGTGAGACGCTGCACTAGTTTGTCTCTGGACTAGGCTGGGCAACCAGCAGCAGCGTTATGAACAGAGGCTGATCACCGGTGGCGTCGCGACGCCGGTGCCGAGAACCAGCGACTGGCTGTGCGTCGGCCTGCCTGTCGGCTAAACGCACAGTGAGACTCAAATAGACCGGCTACGCATGTAGAACTGTCTGCGGACCGTCCGCGGACGGGGGTTCGATTCCCCCCGCCTCCAGCAACTCGTTGTCGATGCCCGCTTCACCGAACTCGTTCTCGATCACCGCAATGCGGTGGCCGTGTTGTTCCTTGAGGATGCGGTTGAGCAAGGTGGTTTTGCCACTGCCTATTGAGCTTTCCTTAAATAGCGACATCACCACAATTCGGCCTGAGCCCAGCAGGCAGCGATGATCGAGGGTCGCCGCTGTGCGCTTTTGAGCTTGTTGCGCG
>JBIIZX010000278.1:0-5084 GCA_044346055.1 Burkholderiaceae bacterium
TCGCTCGCCGCTGACCCCGCGCTGGTCGCACGGGGGGCTGGCGAAGCTCGTGCGCCATGGCCCGATCATGGCGGGCCACTGCGGGCCCAGCGCAGGCCGGAAAGCGAAACGCCCCGCCGAAGCGGGGCGTTTCGTTTTCGTGGCAGTGCGGCCTTACAACTTCTGCTGCTGCATGAAGTCGTCGAACGTGGCCTCCGAGAAGCGGAACCACAGGTTCGCGTCGCGGCGGAAGGTCATGTAGTCGTCGTGCACCTTCTTGAAGGCCGGGTTCTTGCCGCCGATCTCGGCGTACAGCTCCTGCGACGCCTTGAACGCGCCTTCCATCACGTCCTTCGGGAAACGGAACAGCTTGGCGCCCGAGGCCACCATGCGCTTGAGCGCGGCCGGGTTGCGGGCGTCGTAGCGGGCCTGCATCTCGATTGCCGCATGCGAAGCCGCCGTCTCGACGATCGCCTTGTTCTCGGCCGACAGGCTCTCGAAGGCCTTGTTGTTGATCCAGAACTCCAGCTGGGCGCCGCCCTCCCAGAAGCCCGGGTAGGCATAGTTGGGCGCGACCTTGGCCAAGCCGAGCTTCTCGTCGTCGTACGGGCCGACCCACTCGGCGGCATCGATCGTGCCTTTTTCGATCGCCTGATAGATCTCACCGCCCGGAATCATCTGGGGCACCAGGCCGAGTTTCTCCATTACCCGCCCGCCGAAGCCGCCGATCCGCATCTTCTGGCCCTTGAGGTCGGCGAGCGACTTGATCTCTTTCCGCCAGAAGCCGCCCATCTGCGCGCCGGTGTTGCCGCCGATGAAGTTGATGATGTTGTAGCCGGCGTAGAACTCGCGCATCAGCTTCATGCCGTTGCCTTCCATCATCCAGCCGGTGATCTGGCGCGAGTTCAGGCCGAACGGAATGGCGGTGCCGAAGGCAAAGGTCTCGTTCTTGCCGACGAAGTAGTACGGCGCGGTGTGGCACATCTCAACCGTGCCGTTGCGAACGGCATCGTCGACGCCGAACGCAGGGACGATCTCGCCCGGGGGGGCCACCGAGATCTGGAACCGGCCACCGGTCATGGCGCGAACCTGATTGGCGAACACCTCGGCGGCACCGTAGATAGTGTCGAGCGCCTTGGGGAAGCTCGAGGCCAGGCGCCAGCGGATGGCCGGCGCCTGCGCGCGAACGGCGGGCGCGGCAATGACCGCGGCTGTCACCGCAGTACCCGCGGCGGCACGCGCCATGAATGAACGACGTTGCATGTTCTCTCCTCTAAGGATGATCGATGGCCCTACGGAAGGACCAGACGGACTACGAAGTGGGGCAGGCGCACACGCGAAAAACTTCGCCGCACACACTGGCGAAGGATTGTAGACACTTGCGATGTCCGGGCAACGGCCTCGCGAACGGGTGTGGCGCCGGAGACGAAGCGAAGCGGCCCGTCGCCGGCCGGGTGTTCAGTTTCCGCCGACCTTCATGCCATCGATGATGATCGAACCGCTGACCTTGCTGCCGCGGACCACCGTGTCGGTGCCGACCGCACGGATCGCTCGGAACATCTCGCGCAGGTTGCCGGCAACGGTGATTTCCTCGACCGGATACTGGATCTTGCCGCCCTCGACCCAGAAGCCGGCCGCACCGCGCGAGTAGTCGCCGGTCACGTAGTTCACACCCTGGCCGATCACCTCGGTCAGCAGCAGCCCCGCGCCCAGCTCGCGCAGCATGGCCTCGAAATCGTCCCCGCTGCGGGTGCGTTCCGAGCGCAGCGTCAGGTTGTAAGAACCGCCCGCGTTGCCCGTGCTCTTCATGCCCAGCTTGCGTGCGGAGTAGGTCGACAGGAAGTAGCCGCTGAGGACGCCGTGGTCGACCACGTTGCGTGCGATGCCGCGCACACCCTCCTCGTCGAACGGGCTGGAGCCGGAGCCTTCCGGCACGTAGGGGTCTTCCATCATTGACACATGGTCGGGAAACAGCAGCTGGCCGAGCGAATCGACCAGGAACGAGGACTTGCGATACAGCGCGCCACCGCTGGCCGCCTGCACGAAGCTCGACATCAGCCCGCAGGCCAGCGGCGCCTCGAACAGGACCGGCACGGTGCGCGTGGTGAGCTTGCGCGCACCGAGCCGCGACAGCGCGCGCTCGGCGGCGTAGCTACCCACGGCCTCGGGGGCGGCCAGTTGCTCGTTGCGGCGCGAACTGGTGTACCAGTCGTCGCGCTGCATGCCGCTCTTGTCCTTGGCAATGGGCGAGATCGACAGCGAGTGGCGCGAGTAGGCGTAGCCGCCGGCAAAGCCAAGCGTGTTGGCAAGCACGAAGTGGCCTGAGGAGGTGTAGACGTTCGCACCTTCGGAGTTGCTGATCTTCGGGCTCATGTCGAAAGCCGCCTGCTCGGCGCGCTGCGCCAGGCCAATTGCGGCCTCGGTGGTCAGCGCCCAGGGGTGAAACAGATCGAGGTCACGCGGGGCGCGCTCCAGCGAATCCTCATCGGGCAGGCCGGCAGCGTCGTCTTCGGCCGTGTAGCGGGCAATGTTGTGGGCCGCGGCCACCGCCTCGCGCACGGCGTGGTCCGAGAAATCCGAGGTGGAGGCATGGCCACGCCGCTGGCCCATGTAGACCGACACCGCCAGCCCCTTGTCGCGCGTGTGCTCAATGGTCTCGACCTGCATCTTGCGCGTGCCCACCGACAGGCCGACGCTCTCGGACACCTCGGCGGAGGCATCGCTGGCACCAAGCTTGCGAGCATGGTCGAGGGTCAGCGCGGCAAGGTCGTGCAGGCGCTGGTCGGTCAGGGCAAAGGGAGTGGACATGCGGTCAGTCGTGGGAGAGGCGCCGCTATCATAGCCACCGATGATCAACGACCCGAACCCGGCCAAGACGGCCGATGGCGACAGCGCCGCCGCCGCGCAGTTTGACCAGGACCGCCCGAGCAAGAGCCAGCGCAAGCGCGACATGCTGGCCTTGCAGGATATCGGCAGCGACCTGGTCAAGCTCAGCACGGACCAGGTCAGCAAGCTCGACCTGCCGGAGAAACTGCGCGAGGCGGTGCTCGAGGCGCAGCGCATCACCAGCCACGAGGGCAAGCGGCGGCAACTTCAGCTCGTTGGCAAGCTGATGCGTCAGGTCGACCCGGCGCCGATCGAGGAACAACTGGCGGCCATCCGGGGCGAGTCGCGTGGTGCGGTCGTGCTGATGCACCGCTGCGAGCGCTGGCGCGACCGGCTGATCGAGGACGATGCCGCCCTCACGGAGTTTCTCGCCGAGCACGCGGTCGACGACGTGCAACCGCTGCGCGCCATGATCCGCGCCGCCCGCAAGGAGCACGCCGGCGGCCAGCCACCCAAGCATGCACGCGAGCTGTATCGGCTGCTGCACGCGCGGCTGAGTTCGGCGGAATGAGCGCGACGCGATGAGTTCCGAGAAATGACTGCCGCGATGCGAGCCAGGCGCAGCCACCCGGACGAGCTCATCATCGGATTGGTGTCGGTCTCCGATCGCGCCAGCGCCGGGGTCTATGCGGACCAGGGCGTTCCCGGCTTGAAGGACTGGCTGGCGCGCGCGCTGGCAACACCGTGGCAGTCGCACGAGCGGCTGGTGGCGGACGAGCGGCCGCAGATCGAGACAGCCTTGATCGAACTGGTGGACGCGGTGGGCTGCGAACTGGTGCTGACCACAGGCGGCACCGGCCCGGCGCGGCGCGACGTGACGCCCGAGGCCACGCTTGCCGTCGCCACGCGCGAGATGCCGGGCTTTGGCGAGCAGATGCGGCGCATCTCGCTCGAGTTCGTGCCCACCGCCATCCTGTCGCGCCAGGTGGGCGCGCTGCGCGAATTGAAGATGCACGATGGCAAGGACCACGCCGCCCTGATCCTCAACCTGCCCGGGCAGCCGAAGGCGATTGCCGAGACGCTCGAGGGCCTGAAGGATGCCGACGGCAAGGCCAAGGTGCCGGGCATCTTTGCTGCCGTGCCCTACTGCATCCAGCTCATTGGCGGGCCGTATGTCGAGACGCGGCCAGAGGTGGTGGCGGCGTTTCGGCCGAAGGCTGCGCGCCGCTAGTAAGCGGCATGACGGCGCTGCGCGCCTGTGACGGATGACGGCGCTTGCGCGCCTATGATCCCCGGGTTCACGCGCGCAGCGGCGCGCTCATAGGCGCCAACGGCGCTGTCATTCGTCATTCATCATGCCCTTAGACACCATCGAACTTCAGACCACGTCCAACCCAGCCGTGACGGTCATCGTGCTGCACGGCCTGGGCGCCGATGGCTACGACTTCGTGCCCATCGTCAAAGAGCTGGAGTCGCTCGGCGCGCCCAAGGGGCGCTACCTGTTCCCACACGCGCCGCAGATGCCGGTCACCATCAACAATGGTTATGTGATGCGCGCCTGGTACGACATCCTCGGCACGGATCTCGTGCGACGCGAGGATGAAGGCGGCTTGCGGCAATCGCAGGCTGCGGTGGAGGCGCTGATCGAGCGCGAGGTCGCGCGCGGCATCGCGCGCAAGCGCATCGTGCTGGCCGGCTTTTCACAGGGCGGCGCGATCACCCTGCAGGTCGGCCTTCGCAGCGAGGAGCCGCTTGCGGGACTGGTGGTGCTGTCGAGCTACCTGCCGCTGGCGGGCGCCCTCGCCGCCGAGCTGTCTCCAGCGGCCAACGGCACGCCGATTTTCATGGCGCATGGCACGCAGGACCCGGTGGTGCCGCTGGCGCGCGGCACCGCATCGCGCGACCAGTTGCAGCAGCTTGGGCTGCAGGTCGAGTGGCACGACTATCCAATGCCGCACTCGGTCTGCGGCGAGGAAGTCGAGGCCGTGGCGGCTTTTTTGAAGCGCGTGCTCGCCTGAACCGGTCGCTTGAAGCGGTGCTGGCCCGACAAGCGGTGCTGGCCCGACAGTGGCTGCCGCACAGCAAGCGCTCCCACTTGTGGACCCCATCTTGGCAACCGAAATTGGCAGCCAAAGCACGGGCAATCCACGCAGTGCGTCGGAAGCCGTCCTACACGCGAGCGCCCCCTTGCGCCGTATGCGTCCGGCCAACCCCTCTTGACGGGTGCGGTGCCGTCAGTGCAGCGGCGTGGTGGAGCGCCAGCGATGCGGCAGCAGTTC
>JBIIZX010000279.1:0-5069 GCA_044346055.1 Burkholderiaceae bacterium
GCCTCGTCTAGCTGCTCGCCCCGCCAAGGGCCGGCGCATGCGAGAGCCAAGCAGCGTTAACAGGCCCTAGGTAGGCAGCGTGGCGACCGCGCGTTTTCGTGAGCGACGTGCACTGGTGCTTGCCCAAGCGCGCGAACACAGCGCTTCGAACTCATTTACAGGCATCGGGCGGCCCAATAGGAAACCCTGCGCCTCATCGAAGCCGAGCCTCTTCATGAGGTCCCATTGCGCTTCGCTCTCCACGCCGCCGGCCACCACGGTCAGGCGCAGCTTGCGCGCCAGCAGCGCAATGACTTCGACGATCGCGGCATCGCGCGCATCCTCGGGCGCGTGGCGCACGAACTGGCCGTCGATCTTGATCGCATCCACCGGCAGCTTGCGCAGCAGCGCCAGGCTGGCAGCACCGGCGCCAAAGCAGTCGAGCGTCACGCGCACGCCGAGCTTGTGCAGGCCTTCGAGTGCGGCGGCATCGACTTCGTCCAACGGGCGCACCAATGCGGTCTCGTTGAGTTCAAGCTGCAGCCGCTGTGGCGCTAGGCCACTGGCGTGCAAGGCCTGCTCCACCTGATCGAGCATCGACTTGCCGCGAAACTCGCGCGGCGACAGATTCACGGCCACTGACAGTGGCTTGCCCGCCTTGCTCCACGTCGCGGCCGCGGCGCAGGCCTGCGCGAGTACCGCCTCGCCAATCGGCACGATCAGCCCCGTGTCCTCGGCGACGTCGAGAAACTCGCCCGGCGCGATCAGTCCGCGCTCCGGGTGCTGCCAGCGCACCAGCGCCTCGGCACCAATCAACTTGCGGCTTTTCACTTCATAACGCGGCTGGTAGTGCACGCAGAACTGGTTGCGCTCCAGCGCGGCACGCAGATCGGCCTCGATCGACAGGCGGCGCGCGCTGCGTTGCGCGATCTCGGGGCGGAAAAACTGGGTCAGGCCGGTGCGATGTTCGCGCGCAAAGCGCATGGCACCGTCGGCGCGGGCCAGCAGCAGGTCGCTGGTCTCGCCATCCTGCGGGTACACCGACACGCCCACCGCGGGCTCGAGCCGGATCTGGTGGCCGCCCACCACGAGCGGCACGTCGAGTGCCGAATACAGCTTGCGTGCCACGATGGCGGCATCTTCAGCGCGCCGCAGCGCTATCAGCAGCACGGCAAATTCATCGTCGCCAATGCGGGCGATCAGATCGGAGCCGCGCACCGCATTGCGCAGGCGCTCGGCAATCTGGCGCACCACATAGTCGCCAGCCTGATAGCCGAGCGTGTCGCGCACCTCGGCCAGCCGCTCCAGGCCCACGAACACGACCGCGGCCGACTCGCTGGAGGCGCGATGGGCATTGAGCGCGTTGGCCATGCGCTCCTCCAGCGACAGGCGATTGGCCAGGCCCGTCACCGGGTCGTGGCGCGCCTGCTGGGTGGCCGTGGCCTCCATCGCGCTGCGGTCATATAGCTCGGTCACCAGCCGCTCGTTGGTCCAGGCCAGCTCCTCGCTCTGCTCCTGCACCAGCTTCTCGAGGTCGATCAGCCGGCGCAGCCGCTGCGCGATGTCGCCTGGGTCGAGCTGGCTGGGATCGGCGGCGGGACGGTGGTGCGTGCGGTTTTGGTTCATGGCGGTGTGCATAGGTGAATCCCATAGCGAGGTTAGTCACCCCATCCCGCATGGAAGCGATGAAATCGTCCGCGCCGGTCCACCTCTTCTTCCCATCATCCATTCGGCTTTCCGGACGAGGATGAATGCCAAGAGCGGGCGCCGCGCGAACAGGGAGAGCCCTCTTTGGCGCTGGTTCGTTGAATGGTGGCATTGCCGGCTCGCAGTGACTGGCGCCGCGCTGTTGCCTTGCAGTCCAATTGTGGGTTGCACGCCGCCGCGCCAGTGTCCTTGTTCCCCCGCTTCTTCTCTGATCGCTGCGCTCGACCATGGTGCTGTTTCTCGACTTCGACGGCGTGCTGCACCCCGATCCAAGCCCGGCCGAGCGGCTGTTCGAGCACGCGCCTGCCCTGGCGGCTGCTCTGGCGCCGCATGCGGTTGACATCGTGCTGTCGACCACCTGGCGGCGGGTCGAGCCGCTGGCTGCGTTGAAGGCGCGGCTGCCGGCCACGCTTGCAGATCGCATCGTCGGCGTGACGCCGTCGTTCAGCGAGATCAGCGCCGCCGCCGGGCCGCTGTATCCCTATCCGCGGCAGGCGGAATGCATCGCCTGGCAGCGGCAGAACGCGCCACTGCGCGCCTGGCATGCACTGGACGATCGGCAGGACTGGTTCGAGCCCTACTGCGAGCACCTGACGGTCTGCGAGCCGCAGGTCGGACTCACTGCGCCTGCCCTGGTGCATCTGTCCAGTGCATTGCAGCGCGCCGCGGAGAGAGCCGCCCGCCGTGGCTGAGCATGTTCGGCCGCAGCTCGCAGATGCCGGGCACTTGACGCAAGCCAATAGCGAGAGCCTCCAGACGATGAAGCTCATCGACATGGCGCACGCGCGCCGCGCTGTCGATCCGCGGTTCAATCGAGTCCCTGCGGCCGACTTAGTCTTACTGTGTCATTAAATTCAGAGCACTATACGCTCGTCTTTGTCCTGTTTGTGAGGAGCGATGGGTGCGAGCGATCGGTTTGAGCGGTACATGGAGCACTTGGCCGCGGGTCTCGGGCATGCGGACCGGCGCGCCGGGCTGAAGGGCTACTGCACCGGGTTGATGCTGCCGTTGTCGCGCAAGAGCGTGGAGCCGATGGCGGCCAGCATCGACCGCGAGCACGCCAGCGCCAGGCACCAGGCGCTGCATCACTTCGTGGCGAAGGCCGAGTGGTCCGACGACGAGATGCTGCGGCGGGTCTGCCAGTGGGTGGTGCCGAAGATGGATTTCTCGGCTGGCGGCTACTGGATCATCGACGACACGGGCTTTCCGAAGAAGGGCCAGCACTCGGTGGGGGTGGCACGTCAATACTGCGGGGTCCTGGGCAAGCAGGACAACTGCCAAGTGGCGGTGAGCATCTCGGTGGCCAATGAGCAGGCCAGCCTGCCTGTGGCCTATCAGTTGTACTTGCCGAAGCAATGGGCGGCCGACGCCAAGCGGCGCGACAAAGCCGGCGTGCCGCCCGAGGTGAAGTTCGCCACAAAGACCGAGATCGCGCTGGCACAACTGGAGCGCCTTCTGGCCGCAGGCGCGCCCCGGCACTGTGTGTTGGCCGATGCCGGCTATGGCGTCGACACCGCCTTCCGGCAATGCCTGGGCGAACTGGGTTTGTCCTACGTGGTGGGCATCACCTCGGCCGTGGTGGTCTGGCCGCCGGGGGTCGAGCCGTTGCCGCCACAGCGCTACGACGGCATCGGCCGCCCGCCCGTGGTGCCGCGTCGCACGCGCCATCGGCAACCGCTGAGTGTGAAGGCCCTGGCGAGCCAACTGCCTGCCAGTGCATTTCACACTGTCAGCTGGCGCGAGGGCACCAACGAAACGCTCAGCGGCCGCTTCGCCGCGGTGCGCGTGCGCCACGCCGGCGGCAACACGGGCCGAGCCCGCCTGCACCCTGAGCAGTGGTTGTTGATCGAATGGCCGGCCGGGGATGCGGAGCCTCAAAAGTACTTCCTGTCGAACCTGCCGGCCGACACGGCGATCAACGATCTGGTCGCCAAGGCACACATGCGCTGGCGCATCGAGCGCGACTACCAGGATCTGAAGCAGGAACTGGGGTTGGGTCATTACGAAGGGCGAGGGTGGCGAGGGTTTCACCATCATGCGAGTTTGACGATCGCCGCCTATGGCTTCCTGGTCGCCGAACGTCTCGCCAGTGGCCGCGCCGCCGGCGCCAAAAAAAACTTCATCGCACGCCAAATCCCTCCCCTTCCCGCGGATTACATCCCGCGTGGAAGCCCGGCGCGCGCAGCGACACGTGGCCGACTCGATCGCCACGCTGCGCCACGAGCTGAGCTTCGCACTCATCGCCCGCTGCGGTCGATGTCCACGCCATCGCGGCCAAGGCGGAAGACGACATTTGTGACACAGTAAGATTAGCCAAGGCCCAACCAATGACGCCCGGTCGAACACGATCGGCAGTAGCAGGGAGCGATATTTGAAGGAAGTGGGTAAAGCGACGCCGGAGCAGGCGCCGTCGCGCAAGCCGCCCTCCGGCAAAGCGCAGGTGCTCATCGTCGACGATCACCCGATCGTGCGGCACGGCATCGCGCAGCTGCTCAACTGCGCGAGCGACATGGAGGCCGCGGCCGAGGCCGCCGAGGCGGAGACCGCGCTGCGGCTGTTGCGCGAGCAGCGCTTTGATCTCGTGATCAGCAACATCTCGATGCCCGGACTATCGGGGCTCGACCTGATTCGCCGCGTGCAGGCACTGGCCAACGCGCCGCCCGTGCTGGTGCTGTCGATGCATGAAGAGTCGGTGTACGCGGAGCGTGCATTGGCCGCAGGGGCGCGCGGCTTCGTGATGAAGCAGGAAGCGCCGGACAAGCTGGTCAGCGCGGTGCGCAAGGTGATCACCGGCAGCATGTACCTGACGACTGCGATGGAAGCGCGCATGCTGCGCTCGATCGCCGCGGGACGCAGCAAGCCGGCATCGCCCGGCTTGTCGGTGCTGAACGAGCGCGAGTTCGAGGTGTTGCAGTTGATCGCGCAGGGGCTTGCGTCGGCGCAGATTGCGGAGCGCATCAGTCGCTCGATCAAGAGCGTGGAGGCCTATCGCACCTCATTGCGCAGCAAGCTGGGCGCCAAGTCGACTGTCGATCTTGCGCGACTGGCACTGGAACATTTTCCAAACGCGCCGCGCAGTCCCGGCTGGCCCCAATACTGTTCGCATCGCACCGCAAGTCGTTCCCGCGCGGGCGGGAACCCAGTGTCTTTCGAGCCAAGCGATTGGCGGCACGCCGGCGCGAGATAGACGAGCCTGGTTAAGCGACCAGTGTTGCGGCTTGCCCGGATGTTTCGCCAGGGGCGCGCGATCTGCGCGGATGCATGCGCGAGCCAAGTTGCGCGAGGTTCCTGGGTAGGTTCCTGGGTAGGGCGAAGCCGGGGTTTCGCGACGCATGCGTCGCGCCGGCTGAGCGGCTGCGGCCTGCCAGCCGCAGCGCGCCCCG
>JBIIZX010000280.1:0-5062 GCA_044346055.1 Burkholderiaceae bacterium
CCTTCATCGTCCTGAACTGGTTTGCCATGGACAAGATCGCCAAGGACCAGGGGCTGATGAGCGGGTTCACGGTCATGGACACGGGGACCGACGACGGTCCTTGGAACGTGCTGGTCTCGGTGACCTCCATGGATGACAAGGGCTACCAGGGCATTGCTGAACCCTTCGAGAAGATCAGGCGCGCCCACACCACGGTTTTGATCGACGGCAAGTCTTTGCGTGACCTCGGCTCGATCGTCGACTCGAAGCGACTGTTCGAGAGTCCCGCCCACGCTGCGCGCTGATGCTTAACGGCGACACAGAGCGGCTGGTGTCCGGCATGCTTAGCGTTCGTTCGACCACCGGTCGCGAAGAACCTCAGGCCTCCCGTTTTTTTGCAACGGCGCACCCTCCTCACCGCCGCTGCCGCCCTTGTTCCGGCGCGGGCACTTGCGCTCTACGACCCGAGGCCGAGTCCCTTGCTCGCACTTGCGCCGGGTGCCTGGACCGGCACGCTGACCTACCGAGACTGGAGCAACTCAGACAAGCTGGTCACGCTTGCCTGCAAGCTGTCGGTTGCACTGTTGGCGCCAGAGGAACTGGCTCTGTTCTACGTCTTTGACGACGGTCCGGGCAAGATCGTCTACTCGTACGAGCGCATGAGCTTCGACTTCAAGGCTGCCAGCCTGTCCTGTCTGTCTGGTGTCTCAAAGCCCAGCACGTCGCTCTACGTGATAACGCGTTCGAACTCGAGCGCCGACGAGGCCGAGCTTCTCTTAGAGCACACGGCAGACGGTGGTTCCGACAAGTACACGCTGGCATTGAGCAGAAGCACCTGGTCGCTGAGCAAGATCGAGCACAGCGCATCCGGAGCGCAGACGTTTCGGAGCAAGTACCAGTTCCGGCGCGGTGACGCATGACCTTCCGCCGAAACTTCCTTCTGAAGTCAATGGGCAGAGCCAAGCCTTTCAAGCCTCTCGCAAGACTGTGCTTCCGATCGGGTGAAGAGCGTACGCAGCGCAGTCTTGTCGTCGGCGTCGAAGTGGTCAAAATAAGCGGCTCATGCGCGGCCCCCTTTTAGTCCATTGAACTGAGCGGCTGCGTACCGCGCATCTTGTCGAGCTTCATGAAGTGGCTGCGCGCCAGCGCGACCAGCTGGTTGTCGCTCGGATGGTCCACCACCTCGTAGGCGACGATGCGTTTCGCCGTCTGCGGCCGATGCTTGTCCACATAGTGGCGAAAGTCCGCCAGTCCCTTATGGCCGCCGACGACCAGCACCTCGGTGATGCCGTCCAGCGCATCGCAAACCTGGCCGAAGAATTCATGCTCGGTTCGAACGCCGCTGTGATGCTGGCGCGTGAACTTCAGATTGTCATGCACCTGACTGCGCATCACCTGCTCTGCGTCGAACTGCAGCACCTGCGCGGACTGATGATCAACGAAGGCGATGGCGTGATAGAGGCTCATGTCACATTGTCTGGCCCCCCAAGTGACCTGTCTGTGCGGCACCAGACCGACGCGGCTCGCAATTTCTGGCAACCTTCAATGTTGGCAACCTTGAGTGCTGGCAGCCTGCGATGGCGACCTGCGCCAGCACCGACTCCGGCACCTGGATCACGAACTTCTGCTGAGGCTTCGGCAGCACGCTGATCCGCTCAATTTGCCGCTGCAGCTTCGGTGCCGGCCCGCGCTTGCGACGGCTCAGTGGACGTCGACTCACCAGCCGTCGACTCACTGGGCGACGACTGACGGCACACCGCTACCAGCGCTGCAGTTGCTCCAGCGCTGCCTGCTGCACACTCGGGCGCAGCAGCGCCTCCATGTGCTGCGCGCCTTCCACGCGCAGGAACGCATGCGGCCCGCGGGCGGCCGCGACCAGCGCATCACTGTGCGACACCGGCACCACGCGGTCGGCGGTGCCGTGCACGAACAGCAGCGGCACGCTGATGCGCGCCAGTGCAGTGACTGGATCATCGGCGGCGCCCGGCAGCATTGGCAGCGCCATCGGCAGCATGAGCGCCAGGGGACCGGCCGCCGCATCGCGCGCGATCTGCCGGTAGCTTGAAAAGCCCGAGTCGATGATCCCGGCGTTGATGCCTCCCGCATCACGCGCCAGCAGGCGCAGCGCTGTCGCAGCCCCCAGGCTCTGCCCGAACACGATGTGGCGCCCGGCAGCATCAGGACGTGCGCGCAATGCGGCCAGTGCCGCATAGGCGTCGTCGACCACACCTTGCAACGACGGCCGCCCCGCCGACTTGCCAAAGCCGCGGTAGTCGAACATCAGCACGTCATAGCCGGCTGGCGGCAGCCACGCCACCAGCGGCAGATGGTTGGTGATGTTGGCCGCGTTGCCATGCAGGTGCAGAACGCTTGCGCGCGCCGGCTGCCGCAGCGCCGGCAACCACCAGCCGTGCAGTTGGCTGCCATCGGCCGTGTTGAACCAAACCTCCTCATGCCGCAAGCCGAACTGCGCGGGCGTGGAGTAAGTGGCGTTATCGGGATAGAAGAAGAGGTTCTCGACCATGGTGCAACCACCGAGCAACGGTGCGGCAAGGAAGGCGAGCAGCGTGGCGCGCCTTGCGCTGTTCACACTGTTGGGATCGATCATGCAATGCGCTCGCTTGAAAACGACGACGCTGAATTCCCGCTTGCGCGGGAATGACGCACTCCGACTAAAGCTGCACCTGAAAAAAAAGCGGACGCCCCGGCGCGAAGCGCCGACCAGCACGCGCCCAAGCGGCGCCAGCCGCGACGCGCGCCCGTCGTCCAAGCGCGCAGCGCGAGGACGACCCCTTCCAGCTTTGTGTGGCTCCGCCACCAAAGCTGAACTGTTCAACCGCTTTGCGTGCACGTGCGAGCCGCGCAGCGGATCGCGTACACGCAAAGCGCTTCGCCCTCAGCATTCCACGATATTGACTGCCAATCCACCGCGCGCCGTTTCCTTGTACTTGACCTGCATGTCGGCGCCGGTCTCGCGCATCGTCTTGATGACCTTGTCGAGCGAGACGACGTGCGAGCCATCGCCGGCCAGGGCCAGGCGCGAGGCGTTGATCGCCTTCACGCTGGCCACCGCATTGCGCTCGATGCACGGGATCTGCACCAGCCCGCCGACGGGATCACAGGTCAGCCCCAGGTGGTGCTCCATGCCGATCTCGGCCGCGTTCTCGATCTGCGCAGGCGTGCCGCCCTGCACCGCGCACAGGGCGGCGGCGGCCATCGAGCACGCCACGCCCACCTCGCCCTGGCAGCCTACCTCGGCACCGCTGATCGAGGCGTTTTCCTTGTACAGCAGGCCGATTGCACCGGCGGTCAGCAGGAAGTCGAAAATGCCCTGCTCGCTCGCACCCGGCACAAAGCGCGCGTAGTAGTGCAACACGGCGGGCACGATGCCAGCCGCGCCATTGGTCGGCGCCGTGACCACGCGCCCACCGGCAGCGTTCTCTTCGTTGACCGACAGTGCAAAGAGATTGACCCAGTCCATCACCGCGAGCGGGTCGCTCACGCCAGCGCCGGGAACGGACAGGCGGCGATACAGCCCCGGCGCGCGCCGCTTGACCTTGAACGGTCCGGGCAGATGCCCCTCGACGTGCAGGCCGCGCTCGACGCAGGCCTGCATCGCCACCCACATAGCGCGCAGCCCGGCATCGATCTCGGTGTCGCTGCGCCCGCCTTTGCCCAACGAGCGCTCATTGGCGCGCATCACGCCGGCGATGGTCAGGCCAGAGCGCTCAGCAACGGCCAGTAGTTCATGACCGCTGTGAAATGGCAGCGGCAACACGGTCGTATCCGGTGCAATGCGCTTGTGGCTGCTGCCATCGGCGGCCACCTCCTCGCTCACCACGAAGCCGCCAACGACCGAGTAATAGGTGCGGCGGGCGAGTTCGCCGCCGCCGGCATCGAAGGCGATGAAGGTCAGGCCATTGGCGTGAAAAGGCAGCGGCCTGGTGATGAACGCGAGGTCGGTCTTTTCCGCAAACGGCACCGCTTGCGTCCCGGCCAGGCGCAGCGTGCCGTTGCTGCGGATGGTCGCGAGACGCGGGTCAATGGAATCGACATCCACCTTGTCGGGCTCCTCGCCCTCCAGGCCCAGCAGCACGGCCTTGTCGGAGCCATGGCCCTTGCCGGTGGCGCCAAGCGAGCCATACAACTCGGCCCGCACGCGCTGCACGCGACTCAGCAAGCCCTCGTGCACCAGCCGCTGCGCAAACAGGCGCGCCGCCCGCATCGGCCCGACGGTGTGCGAGGACGATGGACCGATGCCGATCTTGAAGAGGTCGAAGATGCTGACGGCCATGTGGGGCTGAGAGGACAGGCGACCTGCATGATGACAGGTGCGGGCCAATGTGAAAGCTGCCAACGTGCCGTCAGGCTCGGGCATTAGGATTGCGCCGCGGCCGACCGGCTGCGCCTAAAGGGGAGAACACACAAGATGTCCGGCTCACACTTTCATGTTCACGGACCACATGATCACGAACTCGAGCACGCGGCGCATGGCGCGCATGGCACGGATCAGGGCAGGGACAACTTCGCCGGTCGCATTGCCGTGACCACCGCGATCCTTGCCACGGTCGGCGCCCTGTTCGCCTACCAGGGCGGCGCGACCCAGGCCAATGCCAGCCTGTTCAAGAACAACGCGGCGATCAAAAAGACCGAGGCGTCCAACCAGTGGAACTACTTCCAGGCCAAGAGCAGCAAGCAAAACCTGGCCGAGCTTGGCGCCACGCTGGTGGCCGGCGAGAAGGCCGAGCAGTTCCGCGCCGAAGTCGAGCGCTACAAGAAGGAGAAGGCCGAGATCCAGGTGGCCGCGCAGAAGCTCGAGGCCGAGTCCAAGGCCTGGGACGAGCGCTCCGATGCCGAGATCCACCTGCATCATCGCTGGGCGCAGGCGACCACCGCATTGCAGATCGCCATCGCGATGGCGGCGATTGCGCTGCTCACGCGCCGGAGGTGGCTGCAATATGCGATGTACGGCGTGGCCGCTCTTGGCACGCTGCTCGGCGTGCTCGCCGCGCTGCATATCTAGCCCGGATGTTTCATCAGGGACGCGGGAATTGCGCGGCGCCGGCGCGAGCCAGATTGTGCG
>JBIIZX010000281.1:0-5057 GCA_044346055.1 Burkholderiaceae bacterium
CTGCGCACCGTGCCGCCGGTGGCACCACTGGTGCAAAACGCGGCGCCACCCGTGCCGCCCGAAGGCGCGCCCTATGTCGAGTTGCAGGACCTGGAGCAATGCGCAGGGCTGGCGCTCGGTTCACCAACGCGCTTCGGCAACATGGCCGCACCGCTGAAGCACTTTATCGATTCCACCAGCGGCCAGTGGCTGAGCGGCGCATTGGCAGGCAAGCCGGCGGCTGTCTTTACCTCCACCAGCTCCATGCACGGCGGGCAGGAGTCGACCCTTTTGTCGATGATGCTGCCGCTGCTCCATCACGGCATGTTGATCGTTGGGCTGCCGTACACCGAACCCGATCTGCACGGCACCGCAAGTGGCGGCACCCCCTATGGCGCCAGTCACGTGGCAACCCAGCAGGGCCGCGCGCTGACGGAGGAAGAGCGACGCCTGTCAATCGCGCTGGGGCGGCGGCTCGCAACGACGGCATTGAAGCTCGCATGAGTGCAGCTGCGCCCACGGCACTCGCGCTGACCGCGCAGCAACGCAGCGCGTGGCGTTTGGCAGTCGGATGCTGGATCGCGCTGGCGGTGATCCTGATCGCCTGGGAGTGGTTCATTGCGCCAGTGCGGCCCGGCGGCTCGTGGCTCGTGCTCAAGACCGTGCCGCTGCTCTTGCCGCTGCCATGGATGATTCGTGGCAGCAAGGACGCAATGCAAGTGGCGCTGATGATCGTGCTCATATATCTCGTCGAGGCGACGGTGCGCCTGTTCGAGCCCGCGCCTTACTGGTGGCTCGCACTGCTCGAACTCGTGTTCGTGTGTGTGTTTTTCGTCGCGGCCGTGCTGTACCTGCGGCCGTTCAAGCGCGCTTCACAGGCGGCGCGCAAAGCGGCCGAGGTGGCGGAACAACAGGCGCGCGGCACAGGCAGGGCGCCGTGAGCGATTTGGTCGCCACGCTGCAAGGCCTTGTCGGCGCGACCAACGTCCTGACCGATGCTGCAGACACGGCGCCCTACCTGACCGACTGGCGCAAGCGCTACCGCGGCCAGGCGCGCGCCGTGGTGCGCCCGGCGAGTACCGAGGAAGTCGCTGCAGTGGTTCGGGCCTGTGCCGCGGCTGGCGTGCCGATGGTGCCGCAAGGCGGCAACACGGGTCTGGTGGGCGGCGCCACACCGGATGAGGGCGGGCGCGCGATGCTGATCAGCCTGCAGCGTATGCAGCGGGTGCGCAGCATCGACACCGACAACGACACCATCACGGTCGAGGCGGGCTGCGTGTTGCAGGCCGTGCAGGAGGCGGCACGCCAAGCCGGGCGGCTGTTTCCGCTCAGTCTGGCGGCCGAAGGCAGCGCCACCATCGGCGGCAACCTCTCCACCAATGCCGGCGGCACCCAGGTGCTGCGCTATGGCAATGCACGCGATCTTGCGCTCGGCCTCGAAGTGGTGCTGCCCGACGGCCGCCTCTGGGACGGCCTGCGCGCACTGCGCAAGGACAACACCGGTTATGACCTCAAGCACCTGTTCATCGGCGCCGAAGGCACGCTCGGCCTGATCACCGCCGCCACGCTCAAGCTCTACCCCCTGCCGCGCGCGCAACGCACGGCGCTGGCCGCCGTGCCCTCGTTGCAGGCGGCCACACAGCTGCTCAACCGGATGCGCGCAGCCGCCGGCGCCTCGCTGACGGCCTTTGAAGTCATGTCGCAGGTGTGCCTGCGCAAGGTCGCGAGCGAAATGCCTACGGTGCGCCTGCCGCTACCGCCAGAGCGCGCGCCCTGGTTTGCTCTGCTCGAGCTGTCGGACGGCGAGAGCGACGATCACGCCACGGCGCTCTTGGAAAGCGCGCTCGGCGAGGCCATCGCCGCCAATGAGGCGAGCGACGCCGTGGTGGCCCAATCGATGGCCGAGGCGCAAGCGTTCTGGCGGCTGCGCGAGTCGATCCCCGAGGCGCATGCCAAGGCCGGCGGCAACGTCAAGCACGACATTGCCCTGCCGGTGTCACGCGTGGCCGAGTTCGTTGAGGCCACCGACGCCGCGCTCAAGGCGCGCTTTCCGTGGATTCAGCCGGTGGTCTTCGGCCATCTGGGTGACGGCAATCTGCACTACAACATGGCCACCGTGGCAGGCACACCCGTGGCGCGTGCCTTTGAGCACGAGGCCGCCATCAACGACATCGTGCACCCCGCGGTGGCCGCGTACGCCGGCTCCATCAGTGCCGAGCACGGCCTCGGGCAGCTGAAGCGCGAGGAAAGCCGGCGCTACAAATCGGCGGTGGAGCTGGAGCTGATGCGCAGCATCAAGAACGCGCTCGACCCGCGCGGGCTGATGAACCCCGGCAAGCTGCTCTGACGAACGGCGGGCTTAGGGGAGCATGCGCCGGCGCCGCTTGACTACACTGCCGGTAGTGTTCAGCTCAATATCTGCCTGCGGAGAATTCATGCGTCGCTCCTCGGTCCCTTTCATCGCCTTCATCACCTCCAGCACGTTCGTGCTCCTGCTGTCCTCCACCGCCTCCGCGCAGGTGGTCCGCTGCGAAGGCGCGGACGGCCGCATCACCTATACCAACGAGCCCTGTCCCAGTACGGCGCGCCGCTCGCGCACCATTGATGACTCGCCGCCGGTGCAGGCGCAGCGAGCCGACCGGCCGGCCGACAAGGCCGCGGTGGCCAAGACCGACGAAGCGCCGGCCAAGCCCGATGGCGGCGAGGTTGCGAAATCTGAGCCTGCCAAGCCCGAGGCCGCGAAAGACACAGCCAAGGACGCTGCTAAGGACGTCAGCAAGGACGCAAGCAAGGACACCGCCAAGGACGCCAAGCCCGCCCTTGCCAATGCAGCGATCGCGACGCCAAGCCAGATCCGCACCGCGACCGCGCCATCCGACCTCACGCCCGCACAGCAAATGGAACAGCTCGACCTGGAGCGCGCGCGCCAGCAGCGCGCCTGCACCCAGCTCGAGCGGCGCCTGAGCTTTGCGCGCAGCGACGTCGACGCCGCCTCCGGTGGCCAGCGCGCCTCGGCCGAACTGCAGTTGCGTCGACTGCAGGAAGATTTTCGCGCGCAGTGCCCGCTGCAGCGCTGATGTACGGGACACTGCCTCGCGCCGTGCCTGCGCGCCCGCTCTGCAGTGGCCGCGCCGCCAGCAGTGCTCGCCGCGTCCTCTTTGGTCCTTTTGGTTCCTTTGGTCTCGCTGGTCTCTTCGCGGTCCTGCGCCGCGCCGCCGTCATCGCTTGCCTCGGCGTGCCGCTGGCGGCTGCATTCACCGGTGCCGCCAACGCGCAACTGCTGCGCTGCGAATCGCCCTCCGGCCCGGTCACCTACGCCAATGGCGACTGCCCAGCGGGCACGACCGTTAAGCGCGAGGTGCCGCCTGCCCCACCGATCAACGAAGCCGAGCGCCAGCGCGCGCAAGCCGATGCCAAGGCGCAGGCCGCACGCGCACAGAAGCTCGAGCAGGCCGAACGCGCCGAAGCCCAGCAGCGCGAGCGCGCGCAAGCCGCCGCGGCCAAGAAGGCGCAGGAGCGTGAGCGCAGCTGCCGCAAGCTCGCCTTGCAACTGCAGCAGGCCGAAGACCAGCTGTCCAAGTCGACCGTGAACAAGCGCGAAGCCGCCGAGAAGGCGCGCAACCGAGCGCGCGAGCGCTACGAGATCCACTGCCGGTAGCCACAAGCACACGACACGGCATACACGGGTCACAGCACGGTTCGCAGCACGGGTTAAGCACAGGTCACAGCACGGAACAGACCCCGGGACAGCTGCGGGCCAGCCCGTACCACTGCCGTGTCCATCGAGAAGCGGGCGCTTTATCCAGCTTCCCCCCGCATCCAGCCCGCGCCGCCGCCTGCACGCTCTGCCTACGCAATCACTTTCGATGGCGTGGCGCACAGCAGCCTGCTGACCGGAACTACTGATATCGCCCGCCGGCTGTCGTTGCATTCTCATGAGCGCCCCTGAACTGCTGCCCATCCTGCCGTCGCTGTTCGAGCGCGTTCTGCTCAGCGCAACGCCGATCATCAATGCCGCGCGCATGAACGCCGGCGTGCGCCTGACGGCGCAGGTCACCGGCACCACCGGCCATGCACTCAGTGAACTGGGCGAGGCGCTCGCCGCGCCGCTGGCCGAACTGGCGCCATTGCCGGTGCTGCTGAATGCGCCGGGCGCCAAACTGGACCGTGGCATCGCCAGGCTGCAACTGCCGCCCAACGTCGTGCTTGAGCTCGATGCAAAGCTGGCTGCGCATCGCGATGCCGAACTGTTGGTGCAGCACCTGGCCGGCCGCGGCCTGCGCCTGGCACTGCACGGACGCGCCCAGCGTGGCATGCCCGACGAAATGCTGGGTCTGTTCGACTGTGCGGTGATCCGCCACGACGAGGACCGCCGCTTTCGCGGCAACGTCGCAATGACGGAAAAGCGCCGCCTGCCGTTCTACATCGCCGAGTTGCAGAGTGTGGCCGAGGCCAACGCAGCCTATGACCGCGGCGCGCGGGGCTGCATCGGCTGGCCGGTGCGCGACATGACCCGGGTGCGCGCCAAGGGACTGCATGGCGCGCAGGCCGTGGTGCTCGACCTGATGCAGCTGCTGAGCCAGGACGCGCCAGCACACCTGATCGAGACCGCGCTCAAGCGCGACACGACCATCGCCTTCCAGTTGCTCAAGCTGGCCAACACGCCGGGTTTCGGTACGGCAGTGCGTGTGACCTCGTTTCAGCAGGCGGTGATGCTGCTGGGCTACCAGAAGATGAAGCAATGGCTCGCCATGCTGCTGGCCAGCGGCAACCGCGATCCCGAACTGGCGCCGCTGGCCGGCTACTCGATCGCGCGCGGCTTCCTGCTTGAAAACCTGGCCGGCGAAGTCGATGCGAGCCTGCACAACGATCTCTTCATGACGGGCGCGTTCTCGCTGCTCGATCGATTGACTGGCATGCCGCTGGAAGCCCTGTTCGCGCGCGCAGCGCTCAGCCCGGCCACCATGGACGCGTTGGTCTGCGGCACCGGGCCGATGGCGCCATTTTTCGAACTCGCCGTGCTGAGCGAGCAACCGGACATGCAGCGCGTGCAGCGCCGCCTTGACCGGCTCAAAATC
>JBIIZX010000282.1:0-5049 GCA_044346055.1 Burkholderiaceae bacterium
TCAATCCTCAATCCTGAATCCTGAAGCCTACGCAGCCAAGTTGAAGTGCTCGCGCCGCCCGCGCATTTTCTCGATGCGCGAGAGCAGCAGTTCGAAGTCGGCGTCGCGGTCGATCGGGTTCAGGTGCTCGGTGTTGACCACCAGCAACGGCGCCGCATCGTAATCGTGAAAAAAGCGCGTGTAGCTGTCGGCCAGTGCCTCCAGATACGCCGGCGTGATGCTCGCTTCCACCGGGTTGGCGCGCCGCGCCACGCGCTCGGTCAGCGTGCGCCGCTCGGCCTGCAGGTAGATCACGAGATCCGGCGTGGGCGATTGCGGCTTCAGGTGCGCATGGATCTGCTGGTACAGCTTGAACTCGTCATCCGACAGCGTGAGCCGCGCAAAGAGCTCGTCTTTGTCGAGCAGGAAGTCCGAGACCACCTGTGCCCGAAACAGGTCCATCTGCTGCAGGTCACTCAGTTGGCGTACGCGCTGGAACAGGAAGAACAGCTGCGTTTGCAGCGCGTAGCGTGCGCTGTCGCGATAAAAGCGCTCTAAAAACGGGTTGGCATCGGACTGCTCGAGCAGCAGCTGCGCGCCAGTGTGCGCGGCCAGGCGCCGCGCAAGCGAGGTCTTGCCCACGCCAATCGGCCCTTCGACCACGATGTGATGCAGGTGCGGCGGGATCACCGGCGCCTCAGGTGGCATGGCTGCGGAATATGAAGTACACCGCGCCCAGGATGCACAGCGCCGCCCACACGTAGTCGAGCTTGAACGGCTCCTTCATGTACAGCACGGCAAACGGCACGAACACCGTGAGCGTGATCACCTCCTGCAGGATCTTGAGCTGGCCCAGTGAATACTGGGTGTAGCCAATGCGGTTGGCCGGCACCTGCAGCAGGTACTCGAACAGCGCAATGCCCCAGGAGATGAGTGCTGCGATCCACCAAGGCTTGTCGTTCAGGTTGCGCAGGTGGGCGTACCAGGCGAACGTCATGAAGACGTTCGAGGCGACCAGGAGCAGGGTGGTCTGGGCTAGGACAGGCACGGGGCCGTGGCGGGCGAGGCGGCTTGTCGGGAGCGATGAACGGCGTCGTTGTTCTAAGCGGTCTGCAGCTGGACTTGGTGCAGCTGGACTTGGTGCGGCTGAACGCGGTGCATCAGGCGTTCTGCATCACCCGTTCTGATTCGGCGGTGGCAATGGCGACACTTCCACTTGCTCGATGCGCTGATCCTCCACCTTGGCGAGGAACACAGCGGCCGGCCCCATGCCCGGCAGGCGCAATTGGGGCTGCAGGTCGAGCAGCGGCCGCAGCACGAAGGCGCGCTGGTGCAGGCGGGGGTGCGGCAGTGTCAGCGTGGTGCTGCGGACGATGAAGTTGCCAAGCAGCAACAGGTCGAGGTCGACCTTGCGCGAAGCCTTCTTCTCGCCCGGCGCACCGCGGCGCTTGCGCCCGAGCATGCGCTCGATATCGAGCAGATGCAGCAGCAGGCCGTAGGGCTCGAGCTCGGTGTCAATGGCAGCCACCGCGTTCAGGAAGTCCGGCCCCTCGGCGTCGATCGGCGCGGTCTTGTAGAACGGCGAGGCCGCGACGAAGCTCGACCGCTCGATCGACTTGATCGATTCGATCGCTGACTTCAGCGTCTCTTCCAGGTCTCCCTGGTTGGCGCCAAGGCCGATATAGGCCCGTCGCTGCACGTTCATCTGCCCTCGTTACCGGCTTTGTGATTCGCTCTGTGATCCACTTTGTTGCCGGCGACGTCGTTCGCAATGTTCTGCGATACCGCGCTGTTGCTGGCCGGCGCCTCTGCACCAGCGTCATCGGCACCATCTCTGTCAGCGTTGCCACCATTGCCGCGCCGGCCGCGGCGCCGACGGCGCTTGGGCGCGCCATCTGTTTCACGCGCCCGTGGTGCTGTCAGCAGCGCCTCTCGCTCGGGCTCGTTGGCTTCCATGAAACTGGTCCACCAGTCGCCCAGTTCAGCCGGTGCCTCGCCGGCCGCACAACGCAGCAAGAGGAAATCATATCCGGCACGCACACGCAGGTGTTCCAGCAGCTTGAGCGGATTACGGCCTGTGCGGCGCTCGAAGCGCGGCTGCAACATCCAGATCTCGCGCATGTCGGACGTGAAGCGGCGCTGGATCGCGAGTTTTTCGGTCTGGCGCTCGAGCACGTCATCAATGGCGGCATCCAGTGCAGGAATGCGGTGCTCGCCGCGTGCCTCGCGCGCTTTCCACTGCGTGAGCACCTCATGCCACAGCAGCGTGGCGAAGAGGAACCCCACCGCGATGTGCTTGCCCGCGCGCACGCGCTTGTCGGTGCGCGACAGTGCCAGCATCACGAAGCGCTCGCCCTCGGGCTGCTCCAGGATCATGTCCAGCAGCGGCAGCAGGCCATGGTGCAGACCTTCCACGCGCAGGCGCGTGATGCAGGCCACAGCATGCCCGCTGGTCAGAAGCTTGAGCATCTCGTCGAACAGGCGCGCCGCTGGCACGTTCTCGATCAGCGTGCCGAGCGTGGTGATGGGCTTGCGCGTCGCCTCGTCGATCTCGAATCCCAGCTTGGCGGCAAATCGGACCGCGCGCAGCATGCGCACCGGGTCCTCGCGATAGCGCGCCTCCGGGTCGCCGATCATGCGCAGCTTGCGGCGCCGCACGTCCTTCACGCCGTCGTGATAGTCGAGCACTGTCTGCGTGATGGGGTCGTAGTACAGCGCGTTGATGGTGAAGTCGCGCCGCGCGGCGTCTTCGGGCTGGCTGCCGAACAGGTTGTCGGCCAGCACGCGGCCATGCGAATCGGTCTCGCGGTCGGGGTTCTCCAGTGCGCGAAAGGTCGAGACCTCGACGGTGTCTTGTCCGAACATCACGTGCACCAGCCGAAAGCGCCGCCCGATAATGATGGCGCGCCGAAAATGCGCCTTCACCTGCTCGGGCGTGGCATTGGTGGCGATGTCGAAGTCCTTGGGCGCGATGCCAAGCAGCAGGTCGCGCACTGCGCCACCGACGAGGTAGGCGGCATAGCCCTGCCTTTGCAGGGTCTCGCACACGCGCAGTGCATTGCGCGAGACCAGCTCGCGATCAATGCCGTGCTGGGCCGCCTCCAGGCGCTTGGGCTCCTTGCGCAGCCGCGGCTTCTTGCGCGTGAACAGGTCTTGGATCTGGGCGACGAAGCGTTTAATCATAATGTGGTCGATTGCGTGTACGCGACGCTGCGCGTCGCACGTGCACGCAATCGAGAAGAGTCAGGCGCGGCCGCTTCGGAGCGGCCGGGCGCTGCCGCGCATGACAAGAGCAACGATGGTGTGGCGTCTTGGCGGTCAACTTGCGCCACGCCATGTGCGGGCGGCCGTAGCGGAGCGGGCACGGTCGATCGCCCTCCCTCTGCAAAAAAGGGCGGCAGGTGAGGGACTTCGCGCAGGCAGCCTGCATCACGCCGCTCTCTGCGTGTCGAACAGATCGAGCGTTGCCCAGCCGCGGTCGCTGGCGATGGCGCGCAGCTGGGGGTCGCCGTTGGTCACCACCGGGTGGCGCACCCCCTCCAGCAGCGGCAGGTCGTTGATCGAGTCGCTGAAGAAGGTGCTGTCCTGCAGGGTGGCGAGGCTGGCGCCGCGCTGGGCTAGAAACGCCTCGACCGCGACGCGCTTGCCGTCCTGGTAGGTGTGGGGCGGCACGTAGCGGCCGGTGAAACGGCCGTCGATCTCTTCTGGCTGCACGGCGATCAAGTGCTCGATCTCGAGCAGCGCGGCAATCGGGCGCGTCACGTAACTGTGCGTGCCGGTCACCAGCGCCACCTGCCAGCCATCACTGCGATGCTTCTGCACCAGCGTCTGCGACTCCAGCCGAAGCTGGGGAAACACCTTTGACCGCATGTACTGGGTGCGCCACAGGTCGAGCTGTTCGCGCGGAAAGCGCGCCAGCAGCCCCATCTGGAACGCCAGGTAGCCCTCGACGTCGAAGCGGCCCTCCTTGTACTCGCGCGCATGGCGCTCGATCTCGGCGTCGTAGTGCGGGCGGTCGAGCCTGGCGGCATCCACCAGGAAGCGCAGCCAGCCGTCGGCACTGTCGATCGGCAGCAGCGTGTGGTCGAGGTCGAAGAAGGCGAATTTCAAGGGAGGTTGGGAGCGAAGGCGAGGCCGGCAAGGGCTGGGGGATTGAACGACTGGTTGTCTGCGGGCCGCGCCGGCTGATCCTGGACCCAAGACGGCCGAGGCCCGCGCAAGCTGCGCATTCTACGGACGCAGCGCGGATGCGCCTGGCGCCTGCGCCAGCCACTCCTTGAGCAGGGGCACGGTGAGGGCCCGCTGGCGCGCCAGCGCAAAGGCATCGAGTGCGTCAAGCGCGGCGGTGAGGCTGCGCAGATCGCGCGGCAGATGCGTCAGGAGGTAGGGCAGCAGGTCTTCGGCCAAGTGCACGCCGCGGGCGTACACATGCGCGCGCAGGGCGGCCAGCTTTTCTTCATCGCTGAGGGCGTGCAGCTGGTACACCAGCCCCCAGCCGAGCCGGGTGCGCAAGTCTTCCCGCAGCCCGAGCTGGGCGGGCGCCGAGCGGCCGGTGACCACACTCGCGCTACGCGCATCGGCACGCACGGCATTGAGCCGGTTGAACAGCGCGATCTGCCCGGCATCGTCGAGCGCCTCCACGCCGTCCAGCACGCTGATGCCGGTGCCTTCAGGCTCGACCTCGGGCGTCCAGCGCCAGGCGCCAGATTGCTCCAGCGTGCGGATGAGATGGCTGCGGCCGCTACCGGCTTCGCCCCAGAGGTACAGGCTGCGCTCGGCGGCTGGCATGGCAGCTTGCCCTGCGACCAGCGCCCGCAGTGCCGCCACGGCTTCGGCATTGCGGCCGACCACGAAGTTGTCGAAGCTCGGCTGCAGGGGCGGTGCCAGCAGGTCGAGTGCGAGCTGGTCCATCAGGGCTGCTTGTAAAAATCGCTCGTCAGATAAGCGGTGCGGACCCGCTTCAGTGCCACCAGCAGGGCCGCACTTGCCGGCAGCGCGACCAGCACGCCAAAGAAGCCGAACACCTCGCCAAAGGCCAGCAGCGCGAAGATCACCGCCAGCGGGTGCAGG
>JBIIZX010000283.1:0-5048 GCA_044346055.1 Burkholderiaceae bacterium
CACGGAGGTGCGCAACTTCCTGGTCGGCAATGCGCTGTACTGGCTCGAGCGCTTTGGCGTCGATGGCCTGCGCGTGGATGCAGTGGCCTCGATGCTGTACCGGGACTATTCGCGCCAGCCCGGGCAATGGGTGCCCAACGTGCATGGCGGGCGTGAGAATCTCGAGGCGATCGACTTTCTCAAGCGCATGAACGAGATCGTCGGCCGCGAGGCGCAGGGCACCGCGACGATCGCCGAAGAGTCCACTGCCTGGCCCGGCGTGTCACGCCCCACCTCGGTGGGCGGCCTGGGGTTTCACTACAAGTGGAACATGGGCTGGATGCACGACACGCTGCAGTACATGCACAAGGACCCGATTCACCGGCGCTGGCATCACAACGAGCTGACCTTCAGCCTGCTGTACGCCTTCGATGAGAACTTCGTGCTGCCGCTGTCGCACGACGAGGTGGTGCATGGCAAGGGCTCGCTGCTCGCAAAGATGCCGGGCGATCGCTGGCAGCAGTTCGCCAATCTGCGCGCCTATCTTGGCTGGATGTGGACCCATCCCGGCAAGAAGCTGCTTTTCATGGGCTGCGAGTTCGCGCAGATCGACGAGTGGAACCACGACCGCTCGCTCGACTGGCACCTGCTGCAGCTCCCGGAGCACCGCGGCGTGCAGTCCCTGGTGCGCGACCTCAATCGCCTGTACCGCGATCACCCTGCCCTGCACGCACTGGATTGCGAGCCCGGCGGCTTCGAGTGGATCGAGGCCAATGATGCCGAGCACTCGTGCCTGGCCTTCCTGCGCCATGGCGGCGGCAGCAGCGTGCTGGTGGCGGCCAACTTCACGCCGATGCCGCGAGAGTCGATGCGCCTGGGCGTGCCGGACGCATGGCGCCAGCAGCGCCTGCGCGAGCTGCTCAGCACCGACTCCGCGCACTACGGCGGCGCGAACATCGGCAACGGCGCCAGCGCACTGGTTGTGGAGCCCATCGCGGCGCATGGCCGTGCGCAGTCGGTGCTGCTGACCCTCCCGCCGCTGGCGGTGGTCGTGCTGACGGCTGAGCCCGCGGCATGAGCAGCACGCTCGCCGTCGGCCAGCCCTATCCGCTTGGCGCCACGATCACGGCGCAGGGCGTGAACTTCGCGCTGTTTTCTTCATGCGCCGAGCGGGTGGAGCTGTGCCTGTTCGATGCCAGCGGCACGCGCGAGACTGCGCGTTTGCCGCTGACGCGCACCGAGGACATCTGGCACGGGCTGCTGCCGGGTGCGCGCGCGGGGCTGCTGTACGGCTATCGGGTGCACGGACCGTATCGGCCCAAGGCAGGCCTGCGCTGCAATCCGCACAAGCTGCTGCTCGATCCGCATGCACGCGAGATCGTCGGGCGGTTTGACTGGCAGCCGGAACACTATGGCTATATGAATGCCGCGCCCGGGGGCGACGCGGACCGCGCAAGTCAGACCGCACCGAGCGAGATCGCACCTGACGATCCCGCGCCAGATGATCCCGCGCCCGACCAACGCGACAACGCCGCTACCGCCCTGAAGGCACGTGTGGCCGCCGCACTGCCGCCGCCGCGCCAGGCACCGCCGCAGCATGAACTGCGCGACAGCGTGCTCTATGAGCTGCACATCAAGGGCTTCACGCAGCAACTGGCTGGCGTGCCGGAGCCGCTGCGCGGCAGCTTTGCGGGCCTGGCGCACCCGGTGGCGCTGAACCACCTGCAGCGCCTAGGCGTCACCACGGTCTCGCTCCTGCCCGTGCACTACAGCGTCACCGAACTGCGGCTGCGGCAACTGGGTCTTGCCAACTACTGGGGCTACAACACGCTCGGCTACTTTGCGCTCGATCCGCGCCTGTCGGCCACACCGGCTGACCCGACCGCAACGCGGGCCGAGTTCCGCGCCATGGTGGAGGCGCTGCATGGCGCGGGCATCGAGGTCGTGCTCGACGTGGTGTTCAACCACACCGCCGAGGGCGACCAGCGCGGGCCCACGCTGTCACTGCGCGGCATCGACAACGCCGCTTACTACCGGCTGGCGGCCAATGACCGCCGCCGCTACGAGAACTGGAGCGGCTGCGGCAACACAGTCAACGTCGCGCATCCGCGCGTCACCCAGCTCGTGCTGGACAGCCTGCGCTACTGGACAAGTGAGATGGGCGTGGACGGCTTTCGCTTTGACCTGGCCCCGGTGCTGGGCCGCACCGCGCAGGACTTCGATCCGCGTGCGCCATTTTTCACGGCGCTCTTGCAGGACCCGGTGCTGGCGCGCGTGAAGCTGCTGGCCGAGCCCTGGGACCTCGGGCCGCAGGGCTACCAGCTCGGTCACTTTCCAGCGCGCTTTGCCGAGTGGAACGACCGCTTTCGCGATTGCCTGCGCCAATTCTGGCTGCACCGCAGTGCAGGCCGAGGTGAGTTGGCACGGCGCTGGGCTGCCTCCAGCGACCGCTTTCATCATGGGCTGCGTCAGCCCAGCAGCAGCGTCAACTACGTTGCCTCGCACGATGGCTTCACCCTGCGTGACCTCGTGAGCCATGCACACAAGCACAACGAGGCCAATGGAGAAGGCAACCGCGATGGCAGCAACGCCAACCACAGCATCAATGCCGGGGCCGAAGGCGACATCGATGACCCGGCCATCCTGGCGCAGCGCCTGCGGCTGCAGCGCGCGCTGCTCGCCTGCGCGCTGCTGGCGCAAGGCACGCCCATGCTGCAAGCCGGTGATGAACTCGGTCGCAGCCAGCGCGGCAACAACAACGCCTACTGCCAGGACAACGCACTGAGCTGGATCGACTGGACGCAGGCCGACACGCACCTCATCGACTTCACTGCGGCCGTGATCGCCCTGCGACGCGCCCTGCCCGCACTGCGCCAGAACCACTGGCTCGACGATCACCCGCAGGACGACGGCCGCCGCGAGGTGCAATGGCTGGCTCCGGCGCGCGCGGGCGACAGCACCTGCCGGCCGATGACGCTGGACGACTGGCACGATGTGCACGACACGCACTGCCATGCGCTGGCTCTGTGGCTGGCGCCCCGCGCGGCCGTTGCCGTGCTGGTGCTGATCAATGCCGACCCCACGCCCGCCACCTTTGTGCTGCCACCGGGCCACTGGACACAGCACATCGACAGCGCGCAGGGCGACACGGCGGCGCGGTCCACCGAGCGCAGCACGATCGAGGTGCCCGCGCATGGCCTGCTGGTGCTGTCGCAGGAGCCGGATTGATGGCCAGCGATCGCCGCGCCGGCGTGCTGCTGCATCCAACGGCGCTGCCCGGGCCGCATGGCAGTGGCGACTTTGGTCCCGCGGCCTATCACTTTGTCGACTGGTTGGTCACCGCTGGCCAGCGCGCCTGGCAGGTGCTGCCGCTCACGCCAACCGGCTACGGCAACTCTCCGTATGCCGGCGTCTCCGCGTTTGCCGGCTCGGCCCTGCTGGTGGCGCTGGAGCCGCTGATCGAGCGCGGCTGGCTGGCGGCGCCCGCAGCCGAGGCGCTGGGCGCGCTGCGGGCCGACAAAGTGGACTTTGCCGCCAGCACCGCCTTGCGCATGCGTTGCCTGGATCAGGCGGCCCGCGCTTTCTTCGCTGGCGGCAGTACTTCCGATCGCAAGGCCTTTGCCGAGTATTGCGAGGCCAACGGCGCCTGGCTCGACGACTTTGCCCTGTTCATGGCGCTGGATGAAGTGCAGCGTGCGCAGGATGTCCATTGCTGGGCTGACTGGCCCGCACCACTGGCGCAGCGCGATGCGCAAGCGCTGGCCGCCGCACGCACGACGCACGCCGCCCGCATCGACTTCTGGCGCTTTACCCAATGGTGCTTCGAATCGCAGTGGCAGGCGCTGAAGCGCTACGCCAACGCGCGCAACGTGCAGATCATCGGCGACCTGCCGATCTTCGTTGCGCATCACTCCGCCGACTGCTGGGCGCGACCCGATCTCTTCTTGCTCGATACCGCAGGCCAGCCACGCGTGGTGGCCGGCGTGCCGCCGGACTACTTCTCGGCCACCGGGCAGCGCTGGGGCAATCCGCTGTACGACTGGGCAGCGATGCAGCGCGACGGCTTTGCCTGGTGGATCGCACGGCTACGCCATGAGCTGACGCGGGCCGATTGCGTGCGCATCGACCACTTTCGCGGCTTTGCTGCCTACTGGGAGATCGACGCGGCCGAGGACACAGCCATGAACGGCCGCTGGGTGCCGGCGCCGGGTCAGGCGCTGTTCACCGCGGTGCGCGAGGCGCTCGGTGCGGTGCCTGTGATTGCCGAGGACCTGGGCGTCATCACACCGGACGTGGAGGCGCTGCGCGATGCCTTTGGCTTTCCCGGCATGCGCGTGCTGCAGTTTGCCTTTGGCGGCGATGCGGACCATCCATTCTTGCCTCACAACTACGTGCCCAACTGTGTCGCCTACACCGGCACTCACGATAACGACACTAGCCGCGGTTGGGCCAGCAATGCCGACCAGACGGCCCTCGACCACGCGCGCGTCTACCTCGAGTGCGATGACGCGGATCTGCCGTGGGCCATGGTGCGCGCCGTGCTCGCTTCGGTCGCGCGGCTGGCCATCGTTCCGCTACAGGACGCGCTCGGCCTGGGCAGCGACCACCGCATGAACACCCCAGGCCAGCTCGACTGCTGGGCCTGGCGCTTTCAGTGGGAGCAGGTCGGCAATGCCGATGAACGTCTGGCGCGTTACTCACATGCCTACGGTCGCGCGCGTATGGCCAACCAAGACTGACCGACCAAGGTCGGCCGGGCGAGATCTAAGTCCCGCTCGTACCAGCAGGCGCGATGCAAGCCGCGAACGCGGATGCCGCACTCTTCACACTCCGGCGGAAACGGCGCGTTGATCTGATGCGAGCTTCAGCGCATGAGCGTCAGCAGGATATCCGCGTACCACGCGACATTCAGGCCGAGCGAGTCATCATGCGCCAGGTCGCGGCTGCTCATGTCCATCTGCGACGAGTGCACGCCTAGCCCGGATATTTCACCAGTATGAGGTCAGCGGCCACGTGCTTACGCGCGTTGTCAGAGGAGAACGAGGCCTGCAGACAACCGAGGATCGCCG